>JAUWHC010000129.1 GCA_030606095.1 Promethearchaeota archaeon
CCAGGACAAAAAGTTCTAGATGTTGGCTCTGGAACGGGTGTAATGATTCCTTATATTTTTAATTGCGTTAAGGAATCAGGTTCTATTGTAGCTATAGATTTCTCTGAAAATATGATTATGATATCAAAAAGAAAACATCCAATTGAAAAATTTCCAAATTTAAAATTTAAAGTTCAAGATATCAATAATTTTTCAATGAATAGAGAATACGATGCTATTCTTTGTTATTCTTGTTTTCCTCATTTTCAAGATAAGGATCAATCTATTTCTCATTTAATAAAAGGATTAAAAAAACAAGGAAAGTTAATGATCGCACATTCTGATTCTCGCGAAAAAATTAATAATATTCATATAAATGCAAATTCTAAAATTATCCACCACGATTCTTTACCAACAATAGAGAAAATCTCTTCACTGATGGAAAAGTCAGGATTAAAAGTAATTGAAACTCTTGATAGTAATGAAATGTTTTATTTAATTGGAGTCTATATTTAACAAGTCTAAAATAAAAATAAGATAAAAAAAAAAATTAAAATTGCCACTCTCTAAAACGGTTCGCGGGTACTCCTACTTCAGCTATACCCCCATCGATAGGAAATATATGTCCTGTTATAAAATCACTTCTAGGAGATGCAAGAAAAATCATTAAGTTTACGACATCTTCAACTGTTCCAATTCTATTAAGGGGTGTTTTAACATCTGACATTTTCAATGATTGTATTACGGTATCTTCGCTATTACCATATATCCCCGTAGTATGATAACCCGGAGCTATCGCATTGGAAGTAATGTAAGGAGCGAGACTCTTTGCTAAGAGTTGAGTTAAAGCAATAATACCTGCTTTACTAATACTGTAAGCTGAAAGAGTATCGTCTGCAACTAATCCTGCTATAGAAGTAGTGTGAATTACTTTACCTCTCAAGGGTTCCATTTTTTGCCTATTCATCTTACGACAAATGTTTTTATCGACTAACCATTGTCCTTTAAGGTTTACATTCATGGTTATATCCCATGCTTTTTCACCAATTTTAATTATGTTAACTCCCGCTTGAGCTGCCGTTCCTGCGTTATTAAATAAAATGTATACATTATCGAGCTCGTTAAATGTTTGTTCAGTCATCTTTTTTACTTGTTTTGAATCTGAAACATCGCAAACAATTGGCACTACTTTTTGTTTTGTTTCTTGTTCAATCTTTTTACTAGTTTCTTCCAATAAAGTTTCATTTATATCTACTAAAACTAAATCTGCACCTCTCTCAGCAAAAGCGTAAGCAACGCCTCTTCCAAAACCGCTAGCACCACCCGTGATTACAGCTCCCTTTCCTTCTAGAAACTTATCAATCATATTTTTTTACCTAACATTAATATTTAATTGATTAATGAATTATTGGTTAAGTTAGTATTTAAAATTTAAATAAAAAAAAAAAAAATGAAAATCATTCCTGTATATGAGAATAAAGATTACATTCCAAACTTGTTAATGCCTTTATTAAACGCTAAATATACAAAAGATGATTTTGATGGATTTATTGAAAAATTGATGTGAAAATAATATATTTTTAATTTGCTTAATATTAAATTATCTTGAATTGATTTAAGAATTCAAAAAAATCTTAAAAAATTAAAAAGTGTTGTTCAAAATGGGTGAAAATGAATTAGATGTGGAAAGTGTAAGAGAAAATTTAAAATATTTAATGCAAGTACAAAATAGGCGACAAATAATAAAAACTATTGAAGATATAATTGTTCAAAAAAAAATCCCTTATCAAGCAATCTATGATTTGATCGGAGAATTATTAGTTGATAATTCTGAGTATTTTATGCAAAAAATATATCCTAAATTATATAAAAAGTTGAGGTACTTATCATATAGCGTTAATTTATTCGAGTTAGAAAGATATATTTTAGAAAAATATAGCTTCTTTTCGGGAGAAACTCTTTTAGCCGCATTCAACGGAAAGGTTATCCAAAAAGATACTCAGGTAGCGGGACGTGTGTATTTAACGAATTACAGAATTATTGCTCAGGGAAAGTTTGGACCGACGCCAGGATCAACTTTTGCAGCTATAGGGGCTGGGAGTAGTGCAAGTGGACAAACAAGTTCAAATGTTGCATTTGCAATGGGTTTAAACGACTACATCCAAAAACGAGTGCAAAAACAATTACAAAACTATATGGATCATAAAGCCTTACAAAACAACCCTTGTTTTGGGTATCAATATCCAATTATGGACACATATGATGTGTATCGTAAAAAGAAGGATGTAAGGTATCGGGTTAACATTGAATTTGAGAAGCATGGCAAAACTAAAAGAAAAACGTTGAAAATGAAAATTATTCCAAAACAAAAGTTTAACGAATCTTCAAGCGAATTCTCCAAAAGAAGAAATGAACATTTAACCACTATCATAAATAATCTCAAGTAGATCAATTCTTCTTTACGAATCTGATAATAATTCCATAATAAGTAATAGCATGCTTCATAATACCCTAGATTCAGAAATTAAAAAAGAAAACCCCTTAGTATTTTTTAATAAAAAAGATTTTCAAAATATATTTATACTAAATTAAGATATAATTATTATCAATTATTGGAAGTAGACATTGAAAATCCTTAAATAATGAAATTAAAGAATAAAGTCAAGATTTTAGTACTAATTGAAATAATTTTTCTTGTAGGTGGTATTTATTGCTACGAGTTTAAAAACCAAATTATAAATTCAAACTTTAAATTAGCTAATCAAAAAAACCCTAATTTAAAAAATTCGGGTTATTGGGACCTTACGGGAAATCCTATTTTCATAGATGATTCAGATCCTAATTATAATTGGAGTAAGACCACTATTGAAAACGCTTGGTGTAGCGGTTCGGGAAGTTGGGCAGATCCTTATGTTATCGAGAATGTTACCCTTGATGGACAAGGTTCAAGCAATTGCATAGAGATTCGTAACTCTGATGCCTACTTTATTATTCGAAATTGCTCATTATATAATTCTAGTTCTTCAACTAAAGCCGGTATTAAATTAGATAACGTCGATAGCGGTAAAATAATAAAGAACAATTGTTCAGATGACAATTCTTTGGGAACATATTTATATTATAGTAATAACAACACCCTTTCGGGAAATACCGCAAATAACAATGGTTATGGAATATATTTATTTTTTAGTAATAACAACACCCTTTCGGGAAATACCGCAAATAACAATTATAATGGAATATATTTAGAGGGTAGTAATAGCAGCAACCTTTCGGGAAATACCGCCAGTCATAACAATAATTATGGAATATGTTTAGAGGTTAGTAATAACAACACTCTTTCGGGAAATACCGCAAATAACAATTATAATGGAATTTTTCTTTCGCCGGGGAACAATAATTTAATTTATAATAATATTCTTATTAATAATAGAGTAAATGCTAAAGACGATGGAATAAATAATCAATGGGACAATGGAACTGTTGGAAATTATTGGGACGATTACGGGGGTAAAGATCAAGATGATGATGGTATTGGAGACACGCCATACTTAATCTCAGGAACAGCAGGAGCTCAAGATAGTTTTCCAATTTGGAATGATGGTATTGAAGAATTTTTAGGATTTAATCCATTCATAATTGACGATACAGGAGGAGGAAACTATACTTGGGCCCAAGCAGCGTTAAATATTTGGTGTTATGGTTTTGGTACTTATGAAAATCCATATATAATAGAAAAAATCATAATTAATGGAAGAAATTCAAGCAGTTGTCTAATCATTCGAAATTCTAAAGTACATTTTGTTATTTCAAATTGTACTTTTTATAATTCAAGTAATGGAATATACGATGCTGGTATCAAATTAGAATATGTTAATAATGGAAAATTAATCAATATTAATTGTTCTAGTAATAATGGTAATGGAATTTTATTATATAATTGTCAAAATATTATCATAGAAGAAAATTCAGTGAATTATAATAGCCTAAGTGGAATTTCATTAATCAATAGTGATAATAATTTTATTTTAGATAATAAAAATACAATCAGTTATAATGGCATTTGTGGAATATATTTGCTAATGAGTAATAATAATAATATAACAAGAAATACAATATATAACAATCAGTTTGGGCTATTTTTCAATGAATCTTCTTATAACTTTGTCTCAAAGAATAGTTTTAAAGGAAATCAAAAAGATATTTCAGAAATAAATTGTACTGGTAACATTTTTGATACGCAAGAAGATGATTTCATATTCGTATTAATAATTATAATAGCTCTTATTATTAGTATAATCGTGTTTACAATAGTCGGTGGAGTTTTAGTTTGGAAAAAAAAGATATTTTTTAAAGACGAAGTACAAGAGGAAGAAAAAGAAGATTTAAAGAAAAATAAAATGGTTAATAAATTGCAAAAGAAACTCGTAAAAGTTGATTACCTAATCGAATCGAATAAAATTGAGCTAGCATTAAAAAGTTTAAGCAAAGTTGAAGACATAGCTAAACATAGTGTATTAAATGATATAATAAATAAGGTTAATGAAAAAATTAATTACTGTAATAAGTTGGAATTGAAAAAAGTTAAAGAACCGATAATAGAAAAAGAAATCAAACCTTTAAAAGAGCTACAGCCTAAACTTATAGATAGAACAATCCCTCCAATTTTAAATAGATCATTAATTACGGAACCTTCAGATACAAAGGAAGAAATAGTAGAAATAAAGGAAGTGATTTCAGAGCCGGGGGATAAAATCGGGAAATCGTTAGAACTTGAAAAGGATAAAATACTTAAGGATGATACGGTGTTATTAGAAGCTGATACCTCTAAACAAAAAGAAAAAAAAATATCTGAAATTGTAACTGCAGAAAAAGCTAAAAAGAGCATCTTTTTAAGTTATTCCACGTTGGATTCAAAACACTTCCAAATAAGAAAAATTGTTAAAGAATTGAAAAAATACGAAGGAATCAGCGAAGTTTTATATTGGGAAGCAGACAGTGGACAAGATATTGTTGAATATATGGAAGAAACTCTTGGAAAAACTAATGTATTCGTCCTATTTTGTTCTGAAAATGCTGCGAAATCGAATTCAGTAACTGACGAATGGCATGCTGCTTTTCAGATGAGAAAAAAAAAAAAAATGAAAATAATTCCTGTTTACGAAGATGAAGATTTAATACCAAACTTGTTGATGCCTTTATTGAACGTTAAATACACTAAAGATGATTTTGACGGGTTTATCCAAAAATTATACGATGAAATTTTAAGGTAAGGTAATTATTTTATTTTTTACCAAACTAATAAAAACTTTAAAATCAAATTAGATCTTAATTAATAATTGTTAGAGATTCCATAAAAAATAGAATATATAGTATTTGAATGAGATGATGATTAGATGGAATTAGAACAACGCCAGTTTTATAAACAACAAATTAACAAGTTCAAGGAATTACGTCCTCTTTATAAAAAGTATTGCGAAATAATAGAAGAAATTCTTAACAATGTGATAAAGGGACGTTCGTCTGAATATATAATTCAGGGCAGAGTAAAGAAAATTTCTAGTTTTGCCAATAAATTATTTGATCCTGATAAGAATTATGTTAATCCTTTTCAAGAAATAAATGATTTATGCGGTATTAGGATTATCTTACCTAATATTAATGAAATGAATGTTGTTTGCGAAATCATTAAAGATATTTTTTTTATAGAAGATATTGAAGTAAGTGAAGATATTTTTAGGCAAACTGAGTCTACTCCCTTCTTAGATCATGCACAAACTTATATTGTTCAGTTGATTCCTAGTTTAAATATTTACAAGAGATTAGATTTAAATATTCCTAATGAGATTTTGGACTTTAAAGCAGAAATTCAAATTCGCACATTTATAGGTCATGGATGGGCAGTAAATCAATATAAAATATTTAGTCAACATGAATTTCAAGTTCCTAAACCATATGAGCAGGAGTTAAGTCGCGTAAAATCTTTATTGGCAATTGAAGATAATGTTTTAGACAATTTGATGGAAAAAATGCTTGATTACAAATCCAGTTATGCTGCATATATGACTCCTGAAAAGATTAGGGCGGAAATTGAACGTTTAATGATGGTTTACGATGTTGATAAAGAAAATTATATAATAGGCTATAGAATTGCAAAATTGGCAGCGAGTAATGGTGATTTTAATAAAAGTATAGCAATTTTAAATGAAATAATTAAAAGTGATAAATATAAAAAAACATCTGATTGGGAAATGGCATTAATTTTGCGCGATTTAGGGATTTCCCATCATATTAAATATAAAAAGAATCCTCAGAGTAGTGAATTTTTACGGGGACAAGCATATTTAAAAGAAGCGGTACAAAGAAATCCTTTTGATTCCGATTCTTGGGCTTCTTTAGGTGGTACGTTTAAAGAACAAAAGAATTATAATAAAGCATTCGAGTGTTATAACCAAGCTTTAAAAGTGGATCCTGGAGACCCATATCCTTTAGGTAATTATCTAGTTTTAGTAATTCAACAAACAGGAGATTTAATTCACATTGAAAGTAATCGAGAAATGATTCATAAAGGAATTCAAAGAAGATTAAAGCAAATAGAAGTAATGGTCGAAATTCCATGGGCTTTTTTTGATGTGGGGCTTTTTAATTTATTTTTAGGAAATGTGAATGAAGCTTTAGAGTATTATTTAAAAGGAATAAGATTTAGTCCAGATATTTGGATGATTGAAACAACTTTGAATACAATTAATAATCTTAAAATAATCGAAACCAAGTTAGAAGGACTTAAATTAGTAAAGCAAATTTTACTATTAGGAATTCTGTTTCATCCAGATATTGATGCGAAAACTGAGAAGATCATTAATGACGCTACCTCGGAATTGGATTTAGAAATGGAGCAGAAAGAAAAGAATTTTGGTGATTCAATCGTCATTATTGCGGGTGGTACTGATGAGCGTGTAGAAAGGAATATTGGATTTTTTAAAACTAATTTAATTGAATCATTTAAAGAGTTTAAGTGTACAATTATATCAGGAGGGACTAAATCTGGAATTAGTAGAATTGTCGGTGATATTCAAGAAATGTATCCTTTAAATATTAGGACAATAGGTTATTG
>JAUWHC010000436.1 GCA_030606095.1 Promethearchaeota archaeon
TCTAGTCCTAATTTTTCCAGTTTATCTTGTTTTGGATAACCCGTTTTAGTATCGAATGTTCTATATTTATAATAAGCTTCTTTTAATTGTTCGAAATTAGGAGTTTTACCTGCAGAACCTCCTTCATTTACGGGATTGAGAACGATTTTTGGTAATCTATCATCTGCGGGAGTAATTCCCATTTTTAAATTAAATAAACGCTTCACCATGTAAATCCTTTCTCCTAACGCCTTAAGCTTCTCAATATCGAGATCTAAGCCCGTTACTGCTTTTAGCATGTTAATGACCAATGAAGGAGCCGGATTGGCAAACGAACACATAATTAACGAACTGTATATTGCGCGATAATCTTGAATTCTAGCGCAAAATTCTGCCATTGGAGCATCATCTTGATATGAATCAATATTTGACTGAATTCCAAATTCGCTGAAGGGCATTCCTAATATGACGTAATAGGCGTCGCAAGATGTGTGGCAAGGTCCCCGTGATGTACCTAAGGCGTAACTTACTGCCATTCCATAGTTCCTTCGTAAGTCATGATAAGGAATTTCCATTCCATAAACTGTAGCAATTTCATCTTGAGGAATCTTAAATTTTTCACCGACTTTATCTGAGCCTTCGGCCATTACATCTCCAATTCCCTCTCTAAAAGCTATTTTTTTAATTAACTCAAGAGCAGGAACAATTTCTCCCCATTTTGGTTCTAATCCGTTAATATCATCAGAATTTATTTTTCCGTTATTATAGAGATAATAGATGAATGCTATCGTGCTACTACCGCTAATAGTATCTACACCGTAATCGTTACATAGGTAATTGGCTTTTTGAATTGCTCCAAGATCCTCATTTAATAACATGGATCCAAACCCAGCTACAGTTTCATATTCTGCGGCCTCAAACTCAAAGTCGGTTTTATATTGACCCTCTTTGACCATACCTTTCTTAGCGCAGCCTATTGGGCACGCAAAACAGGGATAACTTCCTGTGAATATCTTTTCAGAAGCAGTAGAGCCTGAAATATTGAATGCTCCCTCCCACGTTCCTTGTGTCCAATATTTTATCGGCAATTCACCATCTACATTATACATATCAACTCCCCCAGATGTACCGAGAATTCCGAGCATACCTGTTGCGAATGAAGCGTTGATATCTTCAGTTGTAGCTTTAACAGTTTCCTTAAATTTGTCTGGTTCAGCAGTTTCATATGGTCTTTTTGGACCTCTAACCGTTATCGCTTTCAATTTTTTTGAGCCCATTACTGCACCCATACCAGTTCTTCCTAAAGCTTTTTCCTCTGAGCCAATGATAGCAAATTTTACCAGATTCTCGCCTGCTTGCCCTATACAACAAATTCGCGTTAGTTGTGAACCTGATTTTTCCTTTAATACTTTCGAAGTCTCAATTATTCCCTTCCCCCATAAGCTAGAAGCATCTTTGATCTCAGCTCCATTTTCGTTTATTTCTAAATAGACTGGGTTTTCAGAGGCTCCTTTAATAACTATTCCGTCGAAACCTGTTTTTCTTAATTCAGGACCAAAGAAACCACCACAATTGGATTCGCCCCAAATTCCTGTTAGAGGAGATTTAGCACAAGCAACGAACCTCCCGCTAGTAGGAGCGTTAGACCCGCAAAAAAGTCCTGTCATAAACATTAATATATTATCCGGCGAAAGTGGGTCAGTATCTTTGTCAATTTTGTCGTATAAATATCTACACGCATATCCCGAGCCTCCAAGAAAGTTCTCTGCGATAGAATCTTCAATCAATTCTTCACTAATCTCTTTGCTGCTTAAATTAACTACTAAAAGTTTTCCAACAAAACCTTTCATTTAAATAACACCTTTCAAGTTTTATTTTTAATATTTTTAAAATATTTTTAATTTTAATCGTAGAGATTTCGATTAATTATTTTAATCTAGATACGATTATTAATTCTTTAATTAATAAATATTCATTTTTAAAATTTATAGGAATTTATTTATATTTTCCTAAAAAAATTAATGTTTTTTTTACTTAAAGATTTTCACTTCACGATCTTCTAGTTTTTCTAACGACGGAGGAAATTTTGTTAGGTTATTACGTTCAATATTTAAATACTGAAGTGAAGTAAGAGAATCTATTGATTCTGGTATTTCTGTTATGTAATTAGTTCTTAAAAATAAGTATTTTAAGGATTTTAAATTACCAATTGTTTCTGGAATTTTTGTCAATTTATTGTTTCCTAAGTATAGATACTTTAATTTTTTAAGGTCACCAATCGATACGGGTATTTCTTTTAAGTCGTTATAGTATAAGTACAGTCTTTTAAGAGATTGTAGAGAACCAATTGAATCGGGAATTTCTTTTATAGTATTTTTCCCTAAATCTAAGGTTTCTAAAGTTGATAAAGACCCTATAGTGTCTGGAATTGTTTCTAATCTATTAAATCCTATTATTAAATTCTTTAAAAGCGGTAATTTACCGATAGTTGGTATTAAACTGGTTAATTTATTAGTTGAAATA
>JAUWHC010000144.1 GCA_030606095.1 Promethearchaeota archaeon
ATAGCCATGCTTTTTTAAAAAGGGAATGCTTCTATAATTATTTGGATGGACCCAGTTATATAATGTGTGCCCTCCTAACTCTTTAGCAAGTTGTTCAGCTCTATTAAATAGTGCGTATCCAATGCCCTTTCGCCTATCTTCAGGTACAACAAACAACAATTCATCCCATACAACATCATCATCTACTCTACACACAGTAAAGCCAATTAAGTATTGATTCTCATTTACAGCAATAAAAATAGGGAAATTCTTTTTGAGATAATAATCGAGTTCCTCTTTTGCAGCATCTAGATCGTGGTCCTTTTCTCTATTGCTTAATTTAGCCAGTGCAATTCTATTTTGAGCAATTAGGTTTAATAATTGAGTTTTATATTTCTCATCGTATGAGATTATTTTCAAATATCACTCTCAACTCATATCAATTTAATATGTTGATCTAGTTTTTTAAATATTTAAATAGTGAGAAATTGCGAAATCTTCCCGGTGTTGAAGAAATTAAGACCCAAATCGTATTGGATCGAATAAAAGAAGATACAACTATTATTATTCCTTAATAATTTCTTTCTTTTGGAACTAAGATTTACAAGGACAATGTATTCCTTTTGATAGATTAAAAAATTCATGGCATTAAGGAATTTATCATCCTGAATAATAAAAGTCTTTTAAAGAGAAAAAAAATCTGATATAACTTGTTTTAGTATTAAATTTAAGTATACTTTATATACCTATTATACCATATATACTATATGAGTGAAAATACAACTATAAAAGTATCAAAGAAGACTCTTGAAAAATTACATCGTTTAGCTGGGGAATTGACTAAAGAGAGGGGTAAAAGAGTGACCTTAGAAAGGGCAATAATTTACCTTTTAGAAGAAAAGCAAAACACTGTCGATAAAAATTCATCGAAAAGTCTAAAACTTAAACAAGATAGAAAGAAATTTCTAGAATTATTAGAAGAAACTGTTGAAGGCGCAGGACCAGAAGATTTTAAAGAATATGATTTTGAAGATATTGGTGTATAGAATGAGGGTCTTCATAGATACTGAAATATGGATTTTTTCTAAAAAGAAACCTAAATCCGAAAAATTCTCAAAGGAATCAGATTTTCAGAATGCTAACAAATTCCATGAAAGAGCTAAAAAATTTTTAAAAAACCAAATAAGCCAAAATGAAATATTTATGACATATCATCAACTTTGTGAAATATTTCATATTTTAGGTTTTCGAGGAATGCGGATCCCATTAGATATTGTACAAAGATATTGTTTTCAATTACTAACAAGTGAATTTATTATCTGGTTTGAGAATACAATCAAACATGTAAATAAAGCCTTAGATATGAGCTTACAAAGTGGAATCCATATCTGGGATTATCTCTGCGTCTTACCAATCTATAAGGAAATCGATGTGATGTATTCATGTGATGTTCACTTCAAACATGAATCATTTCAGTCTTTAGGACCAAAAATTGAAAATCCTCTTAATATATGGATTCCACTTTAGTATTCAACTATACTGAGCATAGATAAAGAGTATTATTATGTCGAATAAATTTTATCCCTCTGTTGCTGAAGAAGTTAAAACTGAAATTGTTTTAGACCGTATTAAAGAAGATCATTCAATTATTATTCCTGAGGAATAAAAAATATTCTATAATGAAAAAGTAATCTAACGCTGAACGATGTGAAAGAGATAAGCAACGAAATTACAAAAAGAAGCTGGCTAAAACATAAAGAATATCTTAAAAAATTAGAAGAATGAAGCTTATTATTGATACAAATATATTAATTTCTATATTATTAAAAGACTCAATAAGTAGAGAACTACTTCTCAACGATAAAGCTGAATCTTCAATCATATTATTTAAATATAAACATCTTTTCGAGACTCAGCTAAATTATAAAAGGATATCTTTTGATCAACCAGAAATGGAAAAAGCTAAGAGGATTGGATAAGAGGTACAGTTAGTTGTCTTATAATTATCAAAGAATTTATTGAAACAATTATTCCCAATGAGAGTTTTATTATTGTTAGTGAATCATATGGTTGTTATTTTACAAGAGGATTGAATAAGAAAAAACAGAATTTAATTGATGTTGTTTTGTTTCTAGTACCTGCTATATTACCTTATGAAGAATAAAGAGATTTACCTGAACCTGTTATCTTAGTAAAGGATGACAATTTAATTTCCAAACTAAATCCTTTTGAAAGGTAATAGAGGTAATACTCTCAGCTTAAAGATTGAAGACAGAAGAGTTTTTCATTTCCCAATAGTAATAAATTAAACTTATCTATGAAATTTTTCCCAATTAATGCTTTAATTCCGAATAAGTCAGCCAATTCAGTAAATACAAAATCTAGATTATAAGATTGTCCATTATAACTGAATTTTGCTTTGAAAATGGATAATTCCATAATTTTATTTGCAGTAAAGACTTTACTTCTTCTGACTGGTGTTAAATCGTGATTGTTCAATAAGCTATTGTCTAACGCTATAATGGTTGCGCCTGTATCTATTAGTCCAAATATCTTTTTTGTGTTTCCATTTAATTCCACATATATCTCTAATAATGGATAATAATTCTCATCAAATCTCGCTTGATTATAACATTTAGTATTTTCTACAGAAAATAATGAAAATAATGTTTCGAAAACGGGCATTTCCATTCCTTTTCGTATAATCCCCGAAGCGGCTTGCGGAAATTTGGAATATAGTTTTTCCATTACTTCCTTTATAGAATCTCCTATTACAACTATTTCATTACGTGCTATTCCTAAGTATTTTCCATTGGGAATAAAATCTGGAATTTTTATCTTATCTTTATCCAATGGAGGATTTTCTTTAATGAAATTATCAACTACCTTATTTAAAATCATTTTATCTTCAATAGCTTCCCTAATAAATTCACTTACGCTTTTATATCCCTTAATTTTAACAATTTCTTCGATTTTCTTCTTTTTTTCTTCATCAACTTTAAAATTAATTATTGTCATTAGTATTACCGATCTTTATAAAAGAAGTATTACGTATTATATATATCCATCCTAATATTTAAATATTTGATAGAAGAAAGTCCAGATTGAGAAATATAATATAAATGCTTAAAAATTGATGAATATAAAGGAAAAATGAATGAAGGATTGGAGATAATAGGAAATATTGATGAAAAATCTATACCAAGCAATTTCGCTATCCGTTCGAGCTCATCTATGGTCTCTTTTTTCATTCTTACAGATAGATTAGTCACATTCTACGCTAACAACTCCTTTACTTTTTTTATAATATAGACTTCTTCATATGACTTAAGATTGCTTTCTAATTCGAGTATTGAACATTTAACCTATGAGCATTATAGGAATAGTTTTGAAATAAATACTTATTTAAGCCTAAACAACTATTTTTATAATAGCGACTGATTATAAGTAATATTAATAAGAAAGGATTAGGTGTTTTTATATGGGAGGATTTACCACATCATGAATGTAAAGGAACTAATTTCTATCGATCCAGATGTATGTTTTGGGAAACCACATATTAAGGGAACCCGAATTAAGGTAAGTTTTATTTTGGAATTGGTTTCTTCTGGTTGGAATATTGAACAAATTCAACAAGAATATGATCATATATCTCGAGAACAGATAACTGCATGTTTAATTTATGCTGGTCATATAGTAGATACATATAATGGAAAAACGGAAATCTCTCATGAAGTATAAATTTTATTGTGACGAAAATATTACAAAAAAATTATAAAATACTATAAAAAGATATGGTTTTCAAGTCGATTCGGTTAGAAATCAAAAATTATTTGGTATTAAGAATGGAGATTTCTATAAGCACCAAGGGTCGAACCTACCATTTTTTCACTTGTCAATGTGATATTTTAATATGGAATTAATTTCTTATGAGGGAATCTGAGAATCCCTTAGATTAAACTTTTAAATATTAAACAAAATATAAAAATAAACATATTTAAAAATAATCAGTAAGGTAAGAGAAATATGGCTAAAAATAAACCAGAATACGGGATTTTTAAAAATTCAATACCATATGCTCGTTTTGGAGAGGGAGACAAGATCTTACTTCTATTATTTGGAGGACCTGGTAATGAAGTCCCCAAAGGATTTATATTTAATACATTGTTAAAAGGTTTGAACCCGTTCGTTGAGGAATACACAATTTATGTAGTAACTAGAAAATCGGGGCTCCATGAGGGCTACACTACAAAAGATATGTCTAATGATTATGCAGAAATGATAAGAGATGAGTTTGAAGGAAAAGTTAATCTAATTATCGGGATGTCTTATGGAGGAATGATCGCTCAGCACTTTGCAGCAGATCACTTTGAGCTATTCAATCATATTGTTATTGTATCGGCTGCCCATAAAATAAGTGAAGAAGGAAAACAAGTAGATATCAAGTTTGCTGAACTAATGAGTAAAGGGAACTATAAATCAGCTTATGTAACTATAGCAAATGCGTTATATCCACCAAGTTTTAAAAGAAGATTTCTTAAGGTAATTTTTTGGCTGATTGGTTGTTTTGCTCATAAACCTGAAAGCAAAACCTTTTCTCAGGATGTTTTAATCGAAGCTAAAGCCGAAATTGAACATAATTCAATTGATAGTTTAAAAAATATATCTGTTCCTGTTTTAATACTTTGTGGTGATAAAGATTTCTATTCCCCCCCTGAATATGTAAAAGAAATGGACAGTTTAATAAACAATTCAACCCTAAAATTCTATGAAAATATAGGACATGAGGTTATTGAGGATAGTAGGTTCGCTAAAGATGTTCTTGAATTCATTTCGGATTAAAATCTACAAATATTCGTTTTTATTCCCTATTTAAGAACAATCAGGAGGAGCATATTTCCATTCTTTTGCTACTTAAGATAATAATAAAGTATAACAAGTTTTAGTTAAATTGAAATTAAAAGAAATCATCCTAAAATAGACAATTATGGTAGCAAAAAAAGTAGAAAATTATTATATTAGAAAGAAATCAAAATTCATGAGAAGCTTTAATGAGCTTTTAACTGTAGTAAATGAAGAACTTTGCAAGAAATTTGATGACAAAAAGTCCGAAGAAATAATTAGTCAAATGAAAGCGGAGTTTGAGAAAATTTTGCCTAATATTCCCTATATTGGTGGACAAAAGAACCCAACCACTTTAATCCTCGTTGGATCCATGTCTGATCTCGCAATATTTCGCACATTAGAAAAAATAGGATTTTCGTTCAGAGAAATCGGGGAATTTCATTATAACTATGTAAAGGGAGTCCTTAAACTTAGAAAAGAAGCTTTAGAAAAGGCGGGTAGAGATCCATCCCAATACCCTTTCGATCCTGTATACATGGATTACCAAAAAAAATTAACTGAAGAAACCCAAATGAAACTCTATTCAGACGATTGGTTAATGGAGTTCGTAGAGGGCGATGGAGATTCTTTTGAATGGGGTTGGGACATACAGGAGTGTGGAGTTCAGAAAGCGTTTAAAAAATTTGGTGAAGAGAAATATCTCCCTCTTATATGTTTATACGACCATTACGAAGCTGAAGGCTTAGGTTTTGGATTTTCTCGTACTCAAGCTATTGGATTTGGAGCTCCAATTTGTACGCATAGGTTTGTAAAAAATTACAAAACACCTCGAGCTTGGCCACCTTATGAATTGGAAGAATTTGATAGTAAGTATTTTCAAGAAAAATAAGAACACTTTTTTTACTATTTTTTCGTGAATTATAAGTAGATTTATTATTTCTTTCAACTTCCATTTGAGATAGATAACTATTAATTGAGATTTGATCATTCATTTAATGAAGAAAAATATTCTTATATTTGAAATTAGTATATTGAAATAATTGAAATGGTAATTGAAGAGAGAATTGAAACAGATCCTGAAATATGTCATGGTAAACCTTGCATAAAAGGAACAAGAATAATGATTTCGATTATTCTTGAATGGTTAGAAGCGGGAAAAACATTTAAGGAAATTATGGATGCATACCCTGAATTATCTAAAGAGGATCTATCAGCTACAGTTAGATATGCAAGAAAATTAATTGAGGAAGAGAAAAGTGCCTCAATCTCATGATGTTAAATTTTTGTTGGATGAAAATGTATCTAATAACTTAAGAAAGCTATTAATCTCAAAAGGATTTGACGCTATTTCAGTTCAAGAATTGAACAAAAGACGGGCGAAAAATAGCGAACTCGTAGAATTAGCCAGAAAAAAAAGTCGAATTCTTATAACATGTGATAAGGATTTTATTGAATTTAAGCATAAGAGTGAAAATTATTTAATTCTAATTGATATTCATCCTTTAATTGATGAAAATGTGCTCCCAAACTTTGAAAAGTTTCTGAATTCATTCTCTTTTGAAGAATTAAAAGAAAACTTTATTATTTTGAAGAAAGATGGAGCCATCTTAAAAAAGAAATAAATTTGCTTTCTTATAGATTTAAAAATCTTCCATGAATACCTTCCATTCATTTGCTTAGGAGATCACTACGAAGCTGAAGGTTTGGGTTTTGGATTTTCTCGTACTCAAACTATTGGATTTGGAGCTCCAATCTGTACGCATAGGTTTGTAAAAAATCACAAAACTCCTCGAGCTTGGCCACCTTATGAATTGGAAGAATTTGATAGCAAGTATTTTCAAGAAAAATAAGAACACATTTTTTTTTAATAGATTAATGATCGTGAAAGTGTGCTTTCACGAAATGTTGTTGTAAAATGCTTTATTGATATTTTAAAGTAAA
>JAUWHC010000410.1 GCA_030606095.1 Promethearchaeota archaeon
AACTAAAGGAAACTAATAACGAGAAAAAGACAAAAATTAAAGCGATAAATACAGAAATAAAGGCATTACAAAAAAAGTTAACTGATTTGGAAAAGGCTTCCACTGCATAAATAATTGATTATTATCCTCACTAAGCAATTGATCTTCATCTAAATTCCATTAAGAGCATGTTCACTTCAAAAAGCTTGAATACTAGGTTTAAAAAGTTTCATGATATAGAAATGAACATCTTTTATTTTGTAATGAAGAATCCAGAATTAATAGAAGAAGAGTAAGTGAAACTATTAGCAATTAGTATAGACTACGTTAATAACGCTAATTTTTCTAAAGATTTCAAGATTAACGATTAAAATTAAAAAAGAAAAATAAGGAATATATTTAAAATTTATCGACATCATCGTACCACGCTGGAAACCATTGGTAATGCTCTTTTGGAAAGGCTTTTTGTAATCCTTCGTAGGTGGATTTAACTAATGCGACCTTTCCTGAACGATCGCGATGAATGACGATTAATCTCTGTTTTTCTAGGCTTTCAAAAATCTTTTTCAATTCTGAGCGCCCCCCTCCAATATCCTCTCGTACATCGTCTGGAGTCATGTATAATCCCGGATTTACCTTGTAATCGTGAGAAATAACTTTTAATACATTTTCCTCGCTTACTTCTAATCCTTTGAAAGTGGATTCTTTTTTCGAAATTATCGGGGCATTTATATCGTCGTTCCATCTCATTCTCATAGGTTTATTATATATAGGGAGCATAGCACAAAATCGATAAATAATCATTTTTTGCACTTCGTTAGTTCCAGCAACAATTTCTCCAATTTTAGCTTCGCGTAGGATTCTTTCAGCAGGTAGAAACTTTGTAAGACCATCCCCACCTAATACTTGAATGGCTTTAAGTCCAATATCTCTCGCAGCTTCTGTGTTAATCATTTTTGCTATTGAAGCTTCTACCATTGGTTCTCCCCCATTATCTATTAATTTAGCACAGTGATAAGAAAATAATCTCGAAACTTTTGCTTTCGTTATAATATCAGTAATTTCATTCTGAATGCCAGGAAATTGATTAATTGTTCTTCTAAATTGAACTCGCCTTTTTGTATAATGAAATAATAGATTTAATACATCTTCAAATAAACCACCAAAAACTGCGGCACCAATTAGTCGCTCGAAGTTCAAACCTGCCATCATCACGTTCCAACCGTTTCCAACTGCACCAATACGATTAATGTCAGGAATTCTAACGTGATCAAAATCGATATATCCATTGGGGACATTGTCAAACCCAATTAAAGGATTAATCTTTTCTAAAGTAAATCCTGGTCTGCCTTTTTCAACCATAAAAGAAGTTAAATGACCATATTGTTTGCGAATAGCTGGATCATCGCTAGTTTTTGCGTAAATAAAATATCTATCAGAAACTCCTGCTCCAGTGATAAATCGCTTTTTACCGTTTAATACCCACTCGTCTCCATCTTTTACGGCGGAAGTAAAAACATTAGCAGCGTCAGATCCCGCAAAAGGTTCTGTAATGCATACAGCTCCCAATTCTTCACCACTTGCAATTTTGGGAAGCCAAAATCTTTTTTGCTCTTCGGTACCAAACCTTAATAATTGTTCCAACCCAGCTAACATACTTACGGTGAATACGTGACCTACGGCGTAAAGTCTACCTAATTGCTCTGCAACGATACAACTTCCAGTAGCGCCTAACTCTAAACCCCCGTACTCTTTTGGAACTCCAACTCCAAAATACCCTTTTTCGGCAACTTTCTTTATTAATGGCCATGGGAATTTTGTATTCCAGAAATGTTCCTCTGCCTCTTCGAAATTATCCTCTACAAATTCTCTAACATCTTTATAAATCGCTTTTTGCGGGTCCGTCCACCAGAAAAATTCTTCACTCAACCTATTTCATCCTTTATTAATTTTTTCGATTAAAAATTGAACTAATAATATTGGATTTAGTTTTTAATATTTCTAAAACTTTAGGAATTTGGTGAGTAAATTTAAAATAATATATTATACTATGGTTTTAAATGATAATTTCTTATTATATAATATCACTTGAGTTATGGATAAAGCAGAGTGGATAAAAAATTTCTATACCAGCTTCTTTAAGGGAAGGCCCCAGAACGACAAATACTTTAGCTAAAAAATATTACATAGTCATTTACTTTTTAATAATAGTTCTGAGCTCTCAACCACTTATTTTTTGGTTTTGGTTTTATTGGAAAAATTTTTATCCAGAAATAACTTTTTATATTTTCTTTCCGTTAATCTTCTTTGTAGGAGTTTTCATTTTAATTATCAGTTCTATTCTGGTCTCAAAAATATTTCTTTTAATTACTAATTTAATTCACCCACCTCAAGAAGGCGTATTTTATTTTACAAAAGATGATAAAGATTTTTGTTATTGGAGTTTAAGAGCCGTAATAAAGAAGTGGCCCATTTGGCTATCAAGACAATTGTCGCTTCCTTTTTTTGAAATGTTAGCATATAAAATATTTGGGGTAAAAACTAGTTTTAAAAACGCTTTACATGATGGTTGGGTTGATTGCGAGCTTGTTACGCTTGGGAAAAACGTTAGGATTGGCCAAGGAACTGTGATTATGTCGAATTTGATTGTAAAAGATAGGTTGATTTTTAAACGAGTAGTTATAAAGGACGATGTAATTATTGGTGCCCACTCTCTTATTTTACCCGGCACTATTATTGAACCAAACACTATCCTTGATTCAAATTCTATAACCAAAATAAATCAGCATTTAGATAGTAATTCCATATATCGCGGTAGACCTGTTAAAAAAATGTTAGAAACTAGCGCTATTATTAATAAAGAAGTAATTGAAAAAAGTTTTTTTGAAAAAGATCCATCTATCA
>JAUWHC010000321.1 GCA_030606095.1 Promethearchaeota archaeon
ATAAGAAGATATTAATATTTGATGTGACAATAAAAAATTGTGAATTCAATTAAAAAAAATTTTAAAGCTAATAACTTAATCTATTTTGCTTTTGGAATAATTACACTGGGAATAATTTTGATATCAGGAGCATCAATCTTCATGATCTTCATGTTAAAATCAAAACTTTCAGATATTTTACCTTATTTGGTAACTGCTAATTCTAACAACCCATTTGATTGGGTCTATAATACAATTGTTTTGGGTAATATTTTTGCGATCAGCGGATTGATTCTTTTAGTTTATATGTTTTTTTTTAAAAAGACATAATCGACAAATTATACTTACTCGACAAAAATCGAGTAAAATATTTTGAGAAGATATCAACAGATCAATTTACTATAAAGGGAAAATTTCAAAAATCTTTCAATTGATCGAAATTTAAATTCCTTCAATATTAAGAAGAAATTATTCTGCAAAAGTCGAGCTTTCTTTTGATAAACTTCCCAACTTTCAGGAGTTAATGGATTTTGGTTTAAAAAAATAAAGTTCAAATTTTTTAAATTATCAATATAACTCAGTTTAAAATCTTTAATATCGTTGTTTTCTAAAAAAAGAATTATTAAACTCTCTAGATTATTCATTCCTTCCATCTGTTTGATACAATTTTTATCAATAAATAGCTCTTGAAGATTTTTAAGATTTTCCAATCCATCAAATGTTTCAATTTTATTATTAGAAATCTCTAATTTATTTAATTCTGTTAGATTATCTAAATTATCAATATTCTCAATAATATTGTTGGATAAACTTAAAACTTTTAAACTTACCAACCTCTTTAACCCACTTATGTGAGATATTCGATTATCGTTTAAATGTAAAGAAACTAAATTTTCGAGTTTTTCTAAACCAGAAATTGTTTCTATTTGATTATAAGACAAAAAAAGGGTTCTTAAATTAACTAAATTGTCGAGATTTTTTAGTTTAAAAATAGCGTTATAGCTAAGATTCAATAGTTCTAAATTACTTAAATTGTCTAAATTTGTTATTTCTGTAATTAAATTCCGATCTAGCGATAATTTTTTTAAACTCCTTAAATCTAGATTTTCAATCTTCTTTATTTTATTTGAAGATAAAGAGATTTCCTGGAGATTATTCAGACCGTCTAAATTTTCAATCTTTCTAATTTGATTCTGCGATAAATTCAAAGTTTTTAATTGTGTTAAATGGCTAAGGCCACGAATATTTTGAATGTTATTTCTTTGGAGGTGTAAATGTTCTAATTTAACAAGCTTATTAAAAGCTTGAATTTCAGAGATTTCATCCAACTTACCACCCTCACAATTTAACAAGATTATTAATCCTTCCCTTAGTGTTATGTTATATCCACAAGAATTTACGTAATAGTCGTAAAGAATTAAATTAAAGCAAACTTCTAAGATTGAACGTGGAATGGGTGTATCGTAATTAGAATTAAATATTTCTTTAGGAAACTCATAAATTTTTTTCTTAAAACTTAATTTAATAGCTTTCTTCAAATATTCTTTAATGATTTTACGAGCTTTTTTTGTGTCAATCAAGTTTAATGTTTCTACAGCAAAGAATTTTTGATCCATATTATTTACATCATTTAGCGTAAACTCTAGAAGAGATACGAACTTTTTATGATAAAAATAATTGTCTCGTAAGACGTTCCCGGATAAAACTCTGATTTCAAAACTCTCATCTGAAAGAAATAATTGTTCAAAAAATTTAAACTCCTTTCTCTCATCCATAGAAGAATAGAGGTTTAACGCGTTTTCTCTTAAACTAATATTATCTGAATTTACAATCCACTCTTTTAATATATCTCTTGCTGTTTTTTTACCAATTTGTTCCAAATTTTTTTTAATATAATCAGGATTTAAATCCATCTTTAAATAATTAAAATGTACGTTTGAAATCTTCTATTAAAGAATCGTATTGCTTATTTAAAATATATTCTTCAATTTCAAATATATACTAATTTTTCTGTTTTATTACTTAAATTCATTTGTATACACAAATAGATTTTTTTGGGATTTCAAAAGTTGTGATTTGTTAACCAAATAAAAAAATAAAAAATTAAATAAAAATATTATTTTGTGATTTTTCTATATTAATAGGAATATGAACTTATTTTTTTTGAAGAAATACCCCCCAAGTATCTCAATTTTTTTGTAATAAAAAAAATTTATATATACCAAATTTATTAGATATTTATAATTTGAATTTGTTATAATTTGTCGATATTATTATACGCTAAAAAATAATATAGATAAATGTATAAAAAATTTTGAATGAAATCAACAAGCTAAAATAAATAAAAATTAAAAAGCTGAATATTATGGCAGAAGAAGAAAGTTTTTTAAACGCGAAAGCCTTAGTTGTCGATAACGGTACAGGGATTTCAAAAAACGGTTTCGCTGGTGAAGACCAACCTCGTTCTGTATTTCCAACTCTTATTGGCTATCCTAAGTATGAATCGATAATGACTGATGTCGAACATTACACTCGAGAATACTACATTGGAGAGGAAGCTATGCAACTTAAAGGCGTTTTAAAGTTGATGTTTCCTGTAGAACACGGTATTATCGAAGATTGGACTGCTATGGAAAAGATTTGGCATTACACGTTCTACACAGACTTACGAATCGATCCTAGCGAGCATCCAGTTCTTTTAACTGAAGCTCCATTAAACCCAAGACCAAACAGAGAAAAAATGGCTGAAATAATGTTTGAAACATTCAATGTTCCAGCCCTTTACGTTGCAATGCAAGCCGTCCTATCTCTTTACGCCTCTGGTCGTACTACAGGATGCGTAATAGATATTGGAGATGGCGTCTCTCACGTTGTACCTATCTTCGAAGGTTTCGCTTTAAGTCATGCTATCCAAAGAATCGATCTTGCTGGCCGTGATATCACAACATACCTACAAAGATTACTCCGTCAAAAAGGGTATTCCTTTACAACTTCTGCAGAGAAAGAAATTGTTAGAGATATCAAGGAAAAACTCTGCTATGTAGCAATCGACCCAGAAAAAGAAATGATGCTCTCTAAGAAAGTTGCTGGGATGGAGAAAAGCTACATGCTTCCCGACGGAGAGACAATTAATGTAGGTGTAGAAAGATTTTTAGCACCTGAATGCTTCTTCAATCCATCAGTAATCGGGAAGGAGTTAGAACCTCTCGATGATGTAATTGTCGGTGCTATTTCAGAATGTGATGTCGACCTTCGTAGAGATCTTTATGGTAATATTGTGCTTTCTGGTGGCTCAACAATGTTCCCTGGAATTAGAGAACGTTTAACCAAAGAAATTAAAGAACAGATTCCAGAATCCGTTGATGTAAAAATAATAGCTCCTCCAGAACGTATGTATTCCGTATGGATTGGCGGTTCAATCTTAAGCTCCTTGAAGACATTCCACCGAATGTGGGTTACGCGCCGGGAGTATAAAGAGATGGGGCCCCAAGTGATACACCGCTGCTTTTAAGCCCACTCGGGCAAATTCCTAATTTTTTTGAATTTTTTATTTTTCTTTTTATTATTTTTTCAATTCCTTAAATTAAACCATCTTTTAATTATCTGGATTGCTAAAATTATTAAAAATACAAAACTTACATTGAAGTATTATTTTTGAAAGTAGTAATATTTTCAACGCTATTTAATTTTATCAAGATGTATTGTTATGGAAGATAATGACAATTTAAGAAGTAAAATAGAAAGTATTAAAAAATATGATTTTAAAGAAAAAGTAAAATTTTTGAATACTTTAAAAATAGAATTTGGTTCAAGAGTAGTTGACGAAGTTGATTCTCTTGTCAAAAAAGACACAATAGCGCAAT
>JAUWHC010000387.1 GCA_030606095.1 Promethearchaeota archaeon
AGAAAGTAATAAATATTTTTTATTTATCCCCATATTTGGTTATTACCTTAAGAAGATTTAAAGAATTGATGAAAATTAATGAGTTTAAAAGAGTTTTACGACCACCATAAAAATTTTTCAGATAGAAGTCTTTCTGAATACGATCTTTCTCCTGGAATTAGATGTAAATTCGATTTATTAATAAAAATAATTGGTAATAGAACCTTTAAAAACGCGATAGATTTAGGTTGTTCAGGAAACTCTCTTCTTTACATCTTAGAAAATGTACAAAAAAAATCATATTACGATATATCTGCTTTACCTTTAAAGCAATATTCTAAACAGAATCCTTTATGTGGAGATATTGTAAAATTACCATATAAAAACAATACTTTTGACTTAGTACTTGCTTTAGATGTGTTAGAACACGTAAAAAATGATGATTTAGCTATCTCTGAAATAAAAAGAATATTAACACAGGGAGGATTTGCTGTAATTACAGTTCCACACAGGATGAAATACTATTCAAAGCAAGATAAGATAATCGGACATTATCGTAGATATGAAATTGAGCAAATCTTAGGATTATTCCAACGCTACAATTTCAAATATTTAAAACATTTTGGAGTTTATGGTATATTAATGAAAATTTCCTTGCTACAATCGATTAATCCGAAAAAAATAGAAAAAGATTTAATAAATTTACGTAAAAAATATCGCTCAAATTTAATTTTCAGAAAAATTTGGAACCTTTTTGTCAAAATTAGTTCGACACTAATGAAAATAGATGCGATGTATTATTCTCCGAAACGAATGATGAATATGGCATTTATATTTCTAAAATTATAATCTTATTTGTTTTCATTGTGTTCTTTTTTCATTTTTTCAAATAAATTTTTATATTGTTCTATGTATTTCTCGTCATTAGTTTCCTCTATTTTCTTAAGAAGTTCTACTGAGTTATTTAATACAGTTGAAGTTTTTTTGATTTTATCAAAAAATAATTGCTTTATTTGTTGAGATTTAGCAACTCTTAGAGAACTTTTATAACCCTTAATCGAGTTTTCTAAATTTTTTTGTGATTCGATTACTGAATCTGCTAACTGTTTTTTTCTCTGTTCTAACTTAATGCAGTTATCACATATTAATTCCCCCGTTTTTTTCTGCCCTTTTTTAATCATAAAAGGATTTCCACATATAGAACATTCAACGAGCGCAACAATTAATTTATCGTTAGGTTCGGGCATAGAAGATAACTGATTAAATTTTAAATTTTTTTAAATTTTAAATTATTAATTTAATAACTTTTTTACAATTTAATTCTTGATTTTTTTGATGATATCTTATTGTCAAGAAAGTTTATGATAAATTTACTATTTTTACAATTATGGAATTTTCTTTCTATCTTGTCTCTTTATTAATTTTACTTGGTCTATTATCCGGTATGGTTTCTGCAATTGCTGGAATTGGAGGTGGGGTCTTCTTCGTATCTATCATGACTCTCCTCTTTTTTATACCAATTAATGTAGCAATAGATACGAGTACTTTCGTAATACTTTTTTCTTCTTTAGCAGGATTTATAACTTATTTACGGCAGAAAAGAACAAATATTAAACTTTCATTGTTTTTTAGTGTTTTTTCAATAATAGGAAGTATTTTAGCCACTATTCTATTTTCAGTTATTAGCATAGATAATTCTATGTTAAAATTTCTATTTGCGGTAACTATGCTAATTGCAGGATTAAATATGATTTACAAAGCCACTAAAGCAAAAAATGGAGCAGATAAACCAGAAGTTAACCATATTGAGTTCTCCTTAAATAATGAGGAGCATAAAATCAGTTTTAAGAAATCTATACCGCTTTTCATTTTAGCGGGATTTACAGCAAATTTGTTGGGAATAGGTGGCGGAATCATCAATACTCCTTCGCTTAACATCGTTCTTAGTTTTCCTATTCACAATTCTACAGCTATCTCAACATCTATAATATTTTTTACTGCCATTTACAACACAATTATAAAAAGCTTAATTGGTCAGATTGATTACTTAATTGGGGTTTTTATTGTTATTGGTTCTATTTTAGGATCAATAATAGGTGCTAAGATTTCCAAGAAAATGCCAAAAGTTTTTTTACAATTCTTTGTGGCAATTGTATTGATAGGCCTAGCCCTTAGAATGTTCTTTTAATAGTTAATATGAAAAAATATAATGGAAAACTGATAATATTATATGTAAATGAATTTTGATGTAGGAAGAATAAAATAAATGGAGATAAAAAATGAGCGAAAAAATTGAATTAGTAATTAAAGATAATATTGCGATTATAAAACTAATGGATCCTGAGAATTTTAACCCTTTAAATAAAAAAACTGGGAAAAAATTATTAGAAACTATAGAATCTATTCGAAATAATAGCGTGGTAAGATGTTTAATAATAGCTGGCTCCGGAAAGGCTTTTTCAGCGGGTGGAGACATAAAACAATTTAAGGCGAGTATTGAAAATGGCACATCAGGTCAAGTTATGGACGATTTAACGCGAGACCTTTATAAAATTGCGTTAATATTGCGTCTTTATCCAAAGCCTGTTATCGCGTCAGTAAACGGCTGGGCTGTAGGAGCTGGAATGAACCTCGCTCTCTCGTGTGATTTTATAATTGCCTCAGAAAAAGCGAGATTTAGGCAATCTTTTTCCAAACTCGCTCTAATTCCAGGATTCGCAGGAACTATTTTGTTAAGCCGTCAGCTCACGTGGCAACAAGCAACACAAATGGCGTTTTTCGGAGATACTTATACAGCTGAAGAGATGGAAAAACTTGGTTTTGTCAACGAAATCGTACCTCATGAAGAATTAGAGGAAATTTCTTTACAATGGGCTGAACGACTCGCCAAGGGACCAACATTAACATATGCAAGGACTAAAAAACTATTCTTTGAAGCCCTCAGTACTCCATTAGAAGAACACCTTGAAAATGAACGACAAATGCAAGTAAAATCGGCTGAATCTGAAGATTATAAAATTGGCGTATTTGCTCTAAACGACAAAAAGGAACCTAATTTTATCGGAAATTAATAAACAAACAAAAATTCGCGTAAAATAATTTCTATAAATCTTAAATCCTTTTTAAAATAATATATATTAATTTAATTATCGCGTAACTTAAAGTGATTCTTTCGATGAGTAAGGGATTTAGAC
>JAUWHC010000032.1 GCA_030606095.1 Promethearchaeota archaeon
TATCTTTTTTCCGATCGTTAATATATTGACGAAATTGCTCCTTGAATAACCGAACATCTATACCAAGAAGGAGTAAACTCTCAATTACGAAATATAGGGTTTTAATGTTAGGTGTTTTATTATCTTCTTCACATTCTTTATTTAGACAGTGCAAAAATCCGTTGTTTCTTTTATGGTCGTAAATAAAGTTTTTAATTTTTCTAATATTTTCATCCTGACCCTTAGAAGAAAGATATTCCTTCAAAACCCCTAACAATTTTAAACTTGCTAATGCAAAATACGACGACCAAACATCAGGTTTTTTAGTAGAATTTGGAGAGGCTTTAAAACCTAATTGATCTTTTTCAATAATTTCAACTTCGCAACTTTTTATGAATTCTAAATAATCTTCTCTATAATCATTCTCTTTTTGCTTGAGATATTTCCTTAACAAGAGAAACCAATATATATTCTCTAGATGTAAATTGGATTCATTTAACAAACTTTTGTTATAAGTTTGATATAATTCTAAGACCTTTTCGTAATTACTGAGATAAAAACTCCCAATTTCCCTTCTTTTAATAAAAACAAAGGATCTAAATGGTTCTTTTTTAAATTCCGTAATATAAGGATAGGCCGTCTTGTTTTCCACATTAGTCAACTAAAAAACTCCAGAGCAAAGGTTATAATAATAATGAAAATTTTAGAATATATTTCTATTGATTGTATTTTATCTCAGTTGTTCGAACTTTTATTAGGAAAGTAAAATTAATTCTACTAAAACAACTGCTAAAATTGCTCTTATAGTTTAGCAAGGAATTTAATTTTAGTAAAGTGCTGTATTATGGTAGATATGTTCTTGATGGAAATAAAGAAAATCCAACCAAGCCAATTATATCTAAATAAAGAGAAAGTTGCGAAAATTTCAAAAAACTTGAGCTTATATGGAATTAAAAAACTAATGCCCCTCCCTGTAAAACTTTTAAACGATGAAATAATTTTCACGGATGGGCACACTCGCGCTTTCATTTTGTGGAAAAATGGAGTGCAAAAAATTAAAGTCTATTGGGAAGCGGAAGACGAAGATCTAGATTGGGAACTCTACGATGCTTGCGTAAACTGGTGTAAGGACGCGAATATACGCTCAATTGAGGATTTAGGAGGAAAAATTATCGATAGTACGAGCTATAAAGAGAAGTGGATTAATAGGTGCCATAAAAGGCATTTGGAAATAAAGAAAATAAGAAATGAAAAATCTTTTGCAAAATAAAACTGTGATCAGTAATTAAAATAAAAAAAAGAAAATTTAATGAGCGAATTGCTCATATCTTTTAACCTAAAAAATCTGCTTCGGTCGGTTTTTCGAGAATATCTAATAAGTTATTTTCTATAATCAATTGTAAAACGCCCTTAACTTGCATACCATGATTATAGAGGGTATTAGCATCGTCTAAATTCCTCCAACAGAAGGGACACTCCGTTAGCAAGAAGTCTGCTCCAACTGCGTTAGCCTCGTCGCATCTCAAACTAGCTGTTCTAATCGAGAAATCAGGATATCCTGCTCGAACTCCACCTCCAGCTCCACAGCACATAGAATTCATTCTTATTCGATACATTTCGTTAAACTTGAGTCCCACATCTTCTTCTAGCTTTTTAAGTATAACTCGCGGTTTATCGAACCATTCGTCAATCATTTTATTAACTTTTCTCATATCGAACATAAGGTTCTTAGATTCTCTGATCATATTCTGTTCCATGTCAATCGCAAAATGCCTGCCTGTATGACATGGGTCGTGGTATGTAATTACTTTTCCCTTTAATTCCTTGTTAGCTTTAAACTTTATCTTCTCTTTTTGAATAAGATCAGTTATTAATTCAAACGCGTGCAGGGTTTTAAAAGGAAGTTTTTCGCCTTCTGCCATCCACTTCGGATAATCAATGGTTATCGTTCTGTAGCATCCAGCACACGAGAAATAAACCATTTCCAAATCCTTAAAAGTTTCAAGATTCTTTCTCATTAATTCCTGTGCTGTTTCTACTGCACCAATTCTAAAGAAAGGACTACCACAACACACTTCTTCTTCAATTAAAGTAAAATTGATACCTAGTTTCTCGAAAAGTTTTGCGGTCGTTACAGCGACTTCTATTTGACGATAACTAGCAGTACATCCTACATAATACCCTACTTTTGCACCTTTATTATTAATGAACTTTCCTAAGCCTGCATCTTTTGCCCATTTAAATCGTTCCTCAGCTTTGCCACCGTATGGATTGTTCAATTCTTTGACTAATCTATCAACCAATGCGTGTTTTTCGATCATAGGTACTCCTGATTCTATTAACGCAGCCCGTAAAGATTCGATAATATCTACTGTAGGGATTTTATTTTCGCATTGGGCAGAACATTGACCACATGTTATGCAGGGTAAAATGACATCTCTTACCTCTTCAGAAAACTCTAAATCTCCGCTTAATATCGACCTAGCTATCCACATTTTGCCAGCGTTCCAAAAAGCTTCCCATCCATATTCTATACCAGCAGGACAAGCATCAATCATACCTTCGTAAAGAATAGTACTCTGCTTTCCGGTAAATTCCCCTATTCCCTCTCTACTAGGCTCTCCTGAATAGGCAAACATACACGCTTTACAGTGGATACACTTATATATTTCCTTCTCCAATTCTTTTAATCTTTCCATTCCTGTTTTAGCCATTTTTTTTTACCTCCTTACTTTGTTATGGAAGAGCAAGCCTCCCAGGATGCATTATCATATTAGGATCAAACATCTTCTTCATCATTCTCAAATATTTCCAATACATCCCTGCTTGACTATATGTAAGAGGGGCATGGATATACGGATCGGGTCTATAATTCAACCATCCTTGCTTAAGCCCATATTCGGTAGTCTCTCGATTCATCTCTTGAACTTTTTCGATCTCTGACTGCTTTGTAGAATCAAAGCAAATTATTGGCATACAAATTGCTTGTCTGCAACGCTCAATGCTAGCAATCCACATAACTGGAGGGAAACCATATTTCTCCATAGCAGCAGTATACATTTCAGCAAAATGTGCACACTCGTTCCATGGGGTATACCAAGTTATAAATAGAAACCCTGCTTCCCAGAACGAATAGGGAACCGCGATTTTATTTGGTTTTTTCAATCTGCTTGCGATTTGTTTGGGATGTAATTCCTGAGGTTTCACACTATCAGGGTCTTTAGCTCTATTTTTCTTGAAATCTTCAGCCATTTTATTGATTCTATTAACCACGTAATCTAACTCTTCAGCTGTCTGGCACCAAACCTCCCAGTTCATCCACCACTTACTAATTCCTAGTTGTTCGTAGAATTCGTAATCGTGAGGAACTTTATCTTTTGGCCAACGCGTCATTACTAATGGGTAATTTCCACCTTGGACCATTACGGTATTATGGGCAATTCCAAACTCCTGTTTCCCAATTTCAAGCGTTAGATTCTGCATATCCTCAGGATTGGACATGCCCCACACAACTACAGTCTTAAATTTTGGATGTGGATATATTTTAACTGCGACTTTAGTCATTACGCCTAGAGCTCCTTGTGAACCCATTAAAAAGGACCAGATATCTGGACCTATTCCGTATTTATAGAACGGTTTCGCAAATGGAAGGGCCCAAGAGCCAGTTCGCACAATATCTCCGTTTGGAAACACTATCTCGCCACACATAAAGTTATCGCCTTGTGGACCAACGGAGCTAGTGTAAAGGGAAAACCCTCGGTCGATAGCATCGCCCATTACAGTAGAGGCTGGTGGAGCTCCATCTGGCACGGGAGGCGCCCACTCTGGGTAGTTTTTGTGCATGTAGCCCCAAAGCTCCCCAATCGTGACTCCTGGTTCGACTACAACATATCGATTCTCTGTATCGATTTCGATAATTCTATTCATTCTACCTAAATCAAGCATAACTCCAGCAGGCTTAATAGTTGGACACGCAAAGCCGCCAGATAGTCCGCCTGAAATCGGTGAGACTGCAATTTTTTCTGCAGAGCAGTAAAGTAGGATTTTACGAATCTCTTCCACGTATTTGGGGCGTACGACGATATCAGGAATCTGGGCTTCTAATCCCATTACAGATTTGGATAGATATGACGCTGTAATTGCCTTGTTATTGGTAGCGTACTCCTTGCCTACAATACCAATCATGGCTTCTAAATCTTTATCATCTGGTAATTTATAGCTCATATTTTTTTACCTTTTAATCAATCTTAATACTTTTTGATTTTTGAATAAAATAATTTTTATAATTCCGAAAATTAAATATTAAATTTTAAATTTGTCATAAAAGTTATTCATAAACAGATGTATTTTTTTTATAATTGGATTGTTGAATTCTTAAAAATAGATTTGAATAAAGGTAAGAATTAGAGTATAAATATTTTTAAGAAATCGATTAGCCTTAAACTAAATTTAATACTTTCTTAATTTCATTATGTAGTTCTACCACTGTAAAGGGTTTTTTGATAAAAGCAGCAGCTCCTATTTCAAGCGCTCGTCCTTTAACTGAATTATCTGCGCTTGCAAAAATAATTTTTGTATGGCTATTATTTTTTAGTAATTCTATGGCAGTGTCAATCCCATTTTTTACTGGCATTCGATGATCCATTAAAATTAAATCAGGTTTAGAAGAAAAAGACATGAATTTTTCAATGGCTTCTTTTCCATTGCTCGCTTTATCAACGACTTTAAATCCGAAAGTAGTTATCATCATCTCGTATAGCCTTTGCAAAGATAAATCGTCTTCTACGATAAAAATTGAAGTCATTTTAGTTCACCTCTGGTATTAAAAGAATAAAATTACTTCCTTTAGTATAATCTCCTTCGACCCTATCCTCTACCCAGATTTGTCCATTGTAGTTTTCAATTATTTTTTTGACAAGAGTTAAACCCAAACCTAACCCCATTTTATCTTTTTTTTCGCTATAACCTCGTTGAAAGACTTTTTCCTTCATTTCTGGTAGGATACCAATTCCGTTATCAATAAATTCCATTTTAAGATAATAGATTTCATCCTCAAAGACTTTAGAAATTTTAATTGTAATCTCGATTATTGGATTTTGATTATGTATTATAGCATTAATTAATAGATTTTCAAAAACAACTCGTAATAATTCATTAGTTTTAATGAATAACTTTCTATATTCACACTGAATCTGGATAGTGATTTTTCTCTTTTTGTATATTTTAATGAGATTGTTTTTTAATTCTTGTATAACTTCAATTATTTCGAATTTATTTAATACAAGTTTACTATCCTCAATTTCAGATAGTCTTCTTATATTAGATACTAAGTCCGTCCCTCTCTTGACTTGGTCTCTTATTATCTCTAGCAATTCATCATCTTTATCAAGATTTATATCTCCCTGAACATTTAAAGTGAATAACTCAACTGAAGATTGAATATTTTGGAAGATGTTGTTTATATCGTGAGTGAAAATGTCTTTATAAAAATTAAGATGATTATAAGCTTCACGAAATTTTATTTCAGATTGTTTTAATTTTAGTTCTGTATTTTTTCTTTTTGTAATATCTTGTATTATAAATTGTATTACTGTTTCTTTACCAATTTTTGATAAAGAAGCAATAGTACTAACCCATAATTTATCTCCAATTGATCGATGTATTGGAAACTCAAATGTTAAAGTTTTTTCATCTTTTATTATTTTTTCAAACATTTTTTCGAATATTGGAATAAGGGGTTTATCTTTTTCGTGGTAACTCCAAAATTCTCTGTAATTTTTTCCGATTATATCGTCTTCTAATGTGTGTTTCGATAAAAACATATTTGTAGCTTTATTGCAATCCAACATATTTCCATCTAAATCAAAAATTCCTATGGAATAAGGAGAACTCTCAAATAAGTAGCGATATCTTTCTTCTGATTCTTTTAGTAATTTTGTAGTTTGTTTAATTCTGGTAATTTCATTACTGATTTCAACAGCTCCTATTACATTTCCTTCGTCGTTTCGCACAGGAAAGCTTTTTTTAAGCCAAACTCTCCCATCAGGACTTTTAGTTTCTCCTGAAACTTGGCTCCCAAGTTCTATGGATGCTCTTACAGGACACTCTTTACAAGGCATATTAGAATTATGCCAAATAGCATAGCATTTCTTTCCAATTAAATGCTCGGGGGTTAGGTTAATAGAATCTGCCGCAGCTTTATTTGCCCAACAAATATTATGTTCTTTATCTTGAAATACAATATGCTCAGAAATACTTTCTAAAACGATAGATTTTTCCTTTTCAGCCTTTCTTAAGTTGTCTTTAACTTCTTTTTGTTTTGTAATATCTTCAGTAAATACTAAGATTATGTCTGGAGGAATATATTTATAAATAACGCAGAGATTTCGAAATATTCCCGTAGTTTTGTAGAAATAACGCATCTCTTTAGAAAAGTCTAATTTATTTTTAAAACAGTTAAAAACATCATCTATGATATCTTGTCTTTTCTTATACAAATCTGTTAATTTTTGTCCTATAAAACCATCCATTTTTTCGTCGGCAAATAAATTTGCGGCTTGATTATAGTCTAATAATTCAAAATCTTTATTATTATATTTCCAAATATAAATCGGAGTTGGAAATGATTTAAAAAGAGCCTTATATATTTCTGGAGTTCCATTTAATTTAGTATTACTCGCACCTTTTTTTTTCAAAGTTCAATCCACTTATAGAGCTTACTTCTAAATCAATAATCAGATAACATTAATACTTGAGTGTGTTATCAAATTATTAGATAAAAAATATTTTATTTAAAAATTAGCATTACAAATTTTAGTTTTAAAAATTATTAAAAAAAATTATATAACTATTTTTTTAAAAACCATTTTGAAGAGAATCTTATGCCGACAAACAAGAAAAACAAAGAGAAAATCAATGTTAACGGTAAATGTCCAATAACAATGTAAGCAAAAAAGGGTTCTGTTGAGTAAGCAAATAATATAATAGTTACAACTAAATGAATAATAGAGTTCACAATGGCAACTTTTCGATTTGGAGATAAAATACCAAAAAGAAAATTAGGAAATAGAAACAAAATTATAATATTTCCAGTTGATAAGAGAATCAAAGCTGGAAAAAATTTTGTGAACAGATCATCACCATATAGAAATCGATCTAGGTCAAAAGCCGCAAAAACAAAAAGAGTAGCATAAATACTGAGTAAAATTAAAGGGTAGATAAGCGATCCATTAATTAACCACGATATTACCACTCTTATTATGGGGGAGCTCATGACTTTTCCTTTTAAATTGCTTCGAATGTTTTTTTCCATTTCTTCTTGAATGATTTTTTCTGTGTCATAATCAGGCGAATAAGAATCGATAAATTCTTGTAAAATGCTTTTTAAAATGTTAGCGACTAATTCGTTGTTATCATTTGAACTCACGATCGCGGCTCCTATTAACCGTTCGTCTTGTCTTGGGACGATAATAAGTTTATTATTTTCCCCAAGATTAACGGTTTTGACTTCCGTACCTAAGGCTTCCCTACTAAAGTTAGTGATAGATGTGAAAAACCCTATTAATAAATTATCGTCGTACTTTTGTTCTCTCGAAAAATCTTTGTGATATAATAACTTTCCTTTATCGTCCATAATATAAAGATTTTTTAGCATACTCACTCCTCATATTTTATCATAATTTGGTTTTAAATTTTATTTATTTTCAACAAATTCTAAATATTCTCCAATGGAGGCAGTAGATTTTTTAAAACATTGTAAACGTGAACCAAATAATTCTGTCATCTTTACAATTACATTATTTGTATTTGATTTAAGAAAAATCTTATATTTTTCATTCTTTCTTTCTTCAATTATTACTTCAATTTCTTCAATTTCTTTTAGTTTTCTAATTAAGAACTCTTCAGGATCGTTTAGTTCTATCGTTACAATCTCGCCATATTGAGGTAATTCTTTAATATAATCCTTAAAAGATCCTATTTTTGATGCTCTTTTGGTGATCGTTAAAATTTGGTCGCAATTTGATGCGATCTCCTCAGATCCATGGAAAATCATAATCACATGAAACTCTTGCTTAATTTTATCCATGTAATTATTAAATTTTTCGTATTCTAATTTTCCTAAAATTCCATAAGGTATTGAAAACATTATAATCGTTGGTGCCTGGATTAAAGCGCGTGCTATTGAGAAAAGCAGGTATTCTAAAGGTGTTAACTCTGAGAACTTCTTATTTTTCTTATTTAGCATCCCAGTTACTTCCAAAACATTTTTTAGGAACTGTTTTTTACGATTGAATTTATAAGTTGTTTCCGAAATTAAATCTTCAATAATTTCATCTATACTTTGACCTAATCCCGCATTTTTTAAAATTGCGTTGAATGCATTCTTTCTCTCTTTATATATCTTATTCAAATTTATCTTGTATTGAATTGCATTCTTTACCTTCATATTTGTTATTACTGAGTCGTAAGCTGGAGGTAAGAGAAAAATTTTCTCTTTTTCTTTTTTTGATAACGATTTTATAGGATTTCCGAAAATTTTTATTGACCCTGTAAAATCTAGTTGCGAGCCTGCTATGGTCTCAAACAGCCTCAATAAGTCTAATCTATGATCGACGTTATTTAAGTACTCATCGTCGTACATAATGCCAATAGACTTACCTCTATGAATTTTAAAAGAAAGGTTATTAATTGAGTCTCCCACTGACATGTCATTAAGAATTAAATATTGAGAATCTTCTTTTAAAGGTTCGAGATTGGCCTGTTTTGAAATAATTTCACAGATTTTTTCAATTATTTCAAGAATGTGCGGAGGATTTTCTATATCCCAGTTTCTTATAATCTCTTCTTGGTTAAACCTTTTTTCAGTAATAATCCTTGACAAAGATCTTGAAAATGAAAAGGATGGTAAAATTGGGTATTTTTCAAATTTAATTTTTAATTTAGTAGCGAAATTGGGATAAGAGATTCGAATCTCTCTATAGTACGGGTTATTTCTTATTTGAAAATTTTCAAACTTATTATCAATTAGTTCAACCTCATAGTTCAAAATTTCTAAGCGTTTTTGAAATTCTTGCCTAATTAATCTCCTCATACGCCGAATAATCTTCATTGGATTAATAAAACCATCTTTATCGAAGTCTGGATTAAATATAATCCCACTGAAATCAATCTCATCTTCAATAGGGGTATAAATCTTTAATAATGGAACTCCTTTCTCCAAGACATCGCTATTAGTAAAAAATAATATTTCAATAAACGACCTTTTATAAATTAAATCAATAATAGAAGCAATCCCAAAAGTATCTTCTCTGTAAGTCATCCAAAAATATTTAGAAACTCGGATTGCGCCCAAAATCTTTAATCTTAATCTTTCTAATTCTATTTCTCTAGAATTCTTCAATTTCAGGCACCTCAATTAATTTGTATCTGAAGAATTGTTCCATTTTAGAATCGATTTGCTTTATTTCTTGGATGGAATCTTTACCAATTTCATTTTCGATTTTTTCAATTAGTTCTTTTAAGTTTAATTCGGTAAATAACGAATAATCAGTTCCCACTTTATTTTCAAGAACGCTTTCTATGCCATCTATAGATTCGAGCGTTTCAATTATATTTTCTTTTAGCTCTTTGAAACATACTTCTATAGAACGTCCTTTTCCAGGTAATTGAGCTAATAGATCTTTTGGTTTCCCAAAGTCTATAACGCCGCGATTTCTGCCGAAAATAGCAACGCGATGGCAGAAGCGTGATTCTTCGGGATAATGAGTTATTACAATTAGAGTAGTTCCAAATTGCTCGTTAATTTTTGTAAGGGCTAGCCATAAATTTTCGCGTATGATTGGATCTAATCCTGAAGTAGGCTCATCTAAAATAAGAAAAATTGGGGCGTGAATCAGCCCAATTGCAATGCTAACCCTTCTTTTTTGACCCCCCGAAAGGTTTCTCACGAGTTCATTAAATTTATCTTCAATTTCAAGATTACGCAAAAGTCTCCTAGATCTACTTATTATTTCTTGTTCTGTTAAACCATATTGATTTCCAAAATATAATAGGTTTTCAAAGACAGTAAAATTATGATAAATTTTCCCTAGATCTTGGGGAACATAGCCGTATATTGGTCTTATCTTTATAGAATTTTTTTTATTAATGTCCATTCCATAAATTTTACAAAATCCCGTAATTTTTCTCATTCCCAACAACCCTTTTACAAAAGTTGATTTTCCTGCCCCACTTTCCCCTAAGATTCCTAGTATTTGTCCATGTTCTATTTTCATTGATACAGAGTCAACAATTAATTTCCCTCCAGCAAATACGCTAAAGTTTTCGCAATTGATTGCTGGAAATCTTTGTAAATAGGATGGTGTAATTTTTCCACCAATACCTAATTTTTTTATAATTCTTTTTAATAACGAGAGTCTTTTACGAATTTTTAAAAATATATATAGACCAATAAATCCCGCTACTATAAGTAAGATATAAATTAATAATTGATTCCAAGGTTTTGAATCAAAACTCTGGTCATATTTTAATTCGTCTATAATTATAATTCCATAGGGAGAATTTCGTAAATCAGCTCCAAAATCAGGGTTATCCCCTATCCCTCCCGTGTTGGTGCTTAAACATCCCGAAAACCAGATTAAAGCTTCTTGAATGTTATCAGGTTGAAAGTTATAGTCGTAAAGAGCCTTAGAAGCAAGATAGGTCACTAGAAAAGACGAAGGTAAATCTAAAAATTCCCCCATCATGGGTAAAAGGGAAAAACTTCCATCAGAAGTTTGCGAAAGCTTTAAAAAATCAATTGCGGTCATCTTCGACATTGGACCGTTAACAAAGCCCTCGTAAAAGATTTGCAAACCGTAATATGTAGAAATAACATCGCTATGAAATCCTATAACGATTGAAAATCCTCCATCAGCGTTTTGACACGCCCTTACCCATTGAGAAAGATTATTATAATGAATCTGATCTAACCCATTAATTAATTCTAGAGAAATTAATGCCCAATATGTACTTTCTACAGTGGACACATTCGTATTGATTAAATTAGTAAAAACTATAGAATAAGATCCGAAAAGAGATAATAAATAATCGATATCGTTTCCAACTCTGAAACCTCCATCAGGATTTTGCAAGTTAGACAAGAAGCTTTTTGTCAGATTTAGGGTATCTGGAGGAAGCAAAGGCCAATTTGCTGGAGTAAGCATTTGTAACAGATTTAATCCACAATATGTAGCAAAAAGCGTTGCATTTTGACCTGGTTGCGAACCAAATCCTCCATCGTGAATATTATAACATTCATTTGTAAAATTTAGGATATTGTTTTTTACATCTTGAAATTTCGCGGTCTGTATTGAATCGAAATAACCCATACTATAATAAGTTAAAATTCCAAAATAATTAGTTTCAATTGTTATTTGCCCAAATAGAGCGTTATTTGCTTGGTAAAAGTATAGCCATTCATAATAATTAATTTTAATTTGTTTTATAACATCAATTACTTCTTGAGTAAGAATTAACTTACTTTCTAAAATCCTAATTGATTTCATTGCTGCCCAACCAGATGTGAAATCAGATTTAGTTACATTTGGATGAACACCAAATCCTCCATCTTTATTTGAACAATTTAAGATAAATTCTAAAGTTTTAGAGGCATTTATTAAATCTAAAGGACTTTTTATGAGATCTAGAGAAGAAATTGAATAATATGTCGATCGAATATCAGAAATACCCGTCTCAGGGTTAATATACCCCCCATCGAAAGGGTTGTATAATGAATTAAAAAAAAGTCCAATAGATAAATTTTCAAAAAAATTATAAGACATATTCATTCCTAGAAAAGCTCTTATACCATAAAAAGTGGTTTCTGGAGTTATTATTAGAGAATTATTTGCTAATCTATAACTACCTCCAAACCAGGTAGAATTAATAAATTCTCCAATTTTTTGATTAATTAAAATTGAACTTTGCGCTATACTATATGATACTTCAATAGCATTGAATGTTGAAATAATATCAGAATCGTTTAAAAAAGGCATAGCCTTAAATCCCCATCCACCTCCGTTTAAAGAATTTACTAAATAATTCGCAATATTACTCGTTTCTCCAAGATTTATTTTTCGTTCAAGATATGATTTATTGATTATTTCTAAAGTTTCGATTGCTTCATAAGTTGAAAACATATTTCCAAATCCCGCTATATCTGAATAGGATCCATCGATGTTCTGTTTTTCAAAGATGTAATCAAAAAAGAAATTACCGGAAAAAAACTCAATATTTAGATTATAATTAGGATCAATCAATTCAGGAGCATTAATACTTGAAAATGTGAAATTAATAGAGTCAATGGCTCTAAAATTTGAATCAATATCGGGTTCTACAAACAGTCCTATATCATTACGGTGAGTGCTTGTAAATTCAGTTGCCATATTTTTAACTTGTTCTACATCTTTTTCGTCAATAAAATAAGTCCAACGAATATTTATTAAAACCAAACTTATGATTGGAGTTCCTAAAAGAATACAAACTATAATAAAAATTTTTAGTCTTTTTTCGTTTTTCCGACTTAATTTTAAGATATAATTCCACCTTCACTATTTATTTTGCTAATACTCACTTTCTTTTCTTTTTCTTCTTCCTCTTGGATTCTAATTTGAAAGAATCTTCTAAAATTGACAATATCCCTACTCATTGAATAAATTTTAACGTCATTCTCAAATAAGAATTTCATTAATTTAGGTAAGTTATTCTCAAAATTTTCCATTAATACTTCGATAGTTTCATTTCCAACGCGTAATACATTTTTGACTGAATCAAATTTTTGAACTGTTTTTATTACTTTTTGATCTAAATTTTCGATTGAAATTCTCGCTAATAAACCCCCACTTGGCAAAGAAGATATTAAT
>JAUWHC010000181.1 GCA_030606095.1 Promethearchaeota archaeon
GAAGGAGAAATAACTCTTAGTGGATCTATTCATGAATGTGCTTGTTCCAGTGGAATTACAGGAATGATGACTTCAATTGCTGCGGATATTATCCCACAAGGAGTTTCTTTAAATGGAATTGCACTTGGACCTAATTATAAAAAAGATATTGATCAGATTATTTGGGCATTAAATCTTTGGCTTTCGGGATTAGGGGAGTATTCATGTGGTCAGATTCTTAGATTATATTAAATCCTTGTTGTTTCTTATTCAATTAAAAAAAATTTGGAGGTTTTAAAAAAATGGAATATTTAAGTCAAAAAGAAAGAAATAAAATTCTAAAAGAATGGGGTGTCTATGAACTATCACTAAATGATCAAATTGTAAAAATTTTTGAAAAAGTAAGAGACATCCGCTTTGGTAGCATCAGTTCAAGAAATCCCATTGATGTTTATAAAGCAAATAAAGGGACTTGTTCGGGAAAACATTTCCTAATTAAAGAATTATATAAAAGTATCGGTTTAAAAACCAAGGATATGATCTGTATGCAACGTTGGAAAGATTTAACATGGTTTCAGACAGGGAATTATGAAATAGTAAATTTTTCAGAAGAATTAATAGATATGCTCAAAGAGTATGAAATTATAGACTTTCATAACTATCTTAAAATTTTCATAGATGGAAAATGGATTCAGCTCGATGTAACAATTGATAAACCGCTGAAAAAACTTGGATTTTTTACAACAGAGAATTGGGATGGAAAATCAGATATGCCTTTATGTTTTTGCGGGACAAATAAAATATGGGATTGTGAAGATAATGGTATGGAACAAAAGAGAAATTTAGTCAACCAACTTCCGAAAAAAATCAGAACCGCAAGGAAGGAATTTCTTGAACAAATGACCAAATGGATCGATGCTCTAAGAGAAAAGGGCGAGCTTTAAGGCGTTCATCTTTTTAAATCGTTTTTTCCAAATTTTTCATAAAAATAAATATATATTGTTAATAAAGATATTGTTAATTCATTTTAGAAAAATATTCTTTTAACTTACTATCTTCAGACCCATCTGGAAGGACATAATCGGGAGATAAATAACCTTCACTTTCAAATCTTCTTTTTCTCACACAATTCTTTCCGCCATTTATTGCCAAGAAAAATAGAGCAACATTTATAGAAATTAACATTGAAGATTTAAAATATACTAATTCTATTGTTGATATTTTTTTAAAAGGGAAAGCATCAGATGTATTGTTAAAGTTAAAAGAATTTTTAATTTAATAAAAGAATAATCAGCTCCAAATTCTTTTTTCTAATAAATATTAAGTAGAGAATATCTCTAATCTATCCTATATTACCATCTTGTTTTTGAACCTAATTTAATATCTAAAATGGGGGTTCCATTAATCGCATCGAGGTTTTCTACAAACAAAGTGGTGTCTTCAATTTTAACTAGTTTGACATTAGTAATTCCAATGCAAGATAATCGATTAGGCGTCCGAGAAGCGAAAATACCTACTTTCTTTCCGTCAATACCTCGAGAAAAGGTCGATCGAATCTGACGCTGTTTATGAAAATAATATACAACAGTAATCCATTCATCTTCTTCTAATTTGTAAAGAAATGGTCGTTGAGATTCAAACAGACGGATTTTAGAGACATTGCTTCTTCTCCCTTTCAACCCAAATCCTCCCCCTCGTTCTAATTGATTTTCTACAAAACCGATTGGGAAGATTTTAAATGGTTTATGATTCTGATATAAACACGAATAACATATGAACTTATCATCAACTTTAGCAAGTTCATCTAATCCTTTTTCATTTTTACATTTCGTACAAACTGGCATATTTTACTAATTAAGTTAATGGTTAATTAATTAATTTCCAAAAGATTTGGTTGTTGTAAATCGTTTTTTTAATCTTTTTATTAAATTCAAGCTTATTTAATCTCTGTAATAATTCTTCTTTGCTAAAATTATCAGAACAAAAAGTTTTAATTATCTGTTTTTGTCTCATAGGATGTCTCTCAACTATAGATAATAATTCTTTTTCGAAATCTGAAGAATAAACGTCGAATGTTCCCATCTCTGGAAAATTAATATTACTATAATCCTCAAATATTTCATTTAATAAAGAAATTATAGTTTTATCAGGAATTTCGACCCATTTTTCAACGGGGGGTCTTATTGGAACGTTAATATCGATTCTGTCTGGTTTTATTAAATCAACTTTTTCTTTAATTTTAATTAATTCTTCTTTAGAATCGTTAATCCCTTTCATTATCATTATTTCAATCCAGAATTTACCTTTGAATTCTTTCCTAAAGTCAATATAACCTTGAATTATTTTTCCAAAGTTTATGGAGGGATGAGGGCGATTTATTTTAATGAATAATTTTTCATCTCCTGCGTCTAAATTTGGTAACACCACATCAGAAAGCATAAGTTCATTCTTTACATCTTCCTGATATAATAAACTACCATTAGTAATTACACAAATTGGTTTTTCCGATAACATTTTTGCTTTTAAAATTAATTCTCCTAGACTTTTGCATAATGTAGGTTCACCACTACCTACAAATGTTATGTAATCAAACTTGTCTTTATTTAAAATAATAGATTTTTCCATTTCTTCAAAGATTTCTTCTTTAGGGTAAAAATCTTTCCTATCATTAGTAAAATTAGTTGTTTTTCCTAATTGGCAATATATACACTGATAATTGCAAGTTTTTGAAGGAATAGGATCGATTCCTAAGGATTTTCCTAATCGTCTACTAGGAACAGGTCCATAAACATATTTCATATTCTTTTAAAATTAATACAATGTTTTTTAAAATTGATTTTTATTTAACCATTGATGCTTTATATCTATTTATCGCTTTTCTTAACGTTCTTATCGCTAATTCAGCACAATGTTTATGATCTTCTGGCAACCCTTTTAAAGCCGAGTCAAGATCTTCTGGTTTTAAGGCTTCAGCAAAACTTAAAGATTTACCCTCTATAAGAAGCGTAGTTTGACACGCTGTTGCTAAAGATGCTCCACAACCGTCAGTAAGAAAATTTGCTTTCTTAATTATATTACCATTGATTTTTAAAAAGAAAAACATTGAATCCCCGCATGGCCCTTTATACTTTTGGGAAATTGTGATCTCTTCATCTGGAGGTTTTCCCCAATTTTTTGGATTGTGAAATAAATTAACGATATGTTCGTTAAATTCATTTATTTCTTTTTCCATTATCTCTTTTTGAAGCTTAGCGAAAAACACATCAAAATTTTCTTCAGACATCTTATTAGATTGAATTACTATTTATTGTGTAATTAATGGTGATGGTGATTATGATCGTTATCATCTGCTTCTGTATGGATTTTCTCTACTCCATAACCTTTACCAAGACCAGGAGAACAAATGTTTTCGCCACCCTCTAAAGTTCCATCTAAGATTTTTCCAATAGTGTCGTCAACGCTGCCAATAACACCCCTAATAACTTCAATTCCATATTGGTTAAAAAAACCAATTGCTCTATGACCTATTCCACCTGTGATCATACAGGTTGCACCTTGCTCATTTATGAATTCAGGTATGCTTCCAACCGTGTGTCCAGGATTGGGAAGAGCTTTTTTCTCAATTACCTTATTATTGTCAATTGTAACAAATGTAAACAAAGGTGCTCGACCAAAATGCTGGGCAACATTTCCGGATTCTGTACATATGGCTATTTTCAACTATAAAACCACCTACTTTATTAATTTCATTACTTATATATTATATCTAAATTGATAATATTATTTTGGATAATTATTCTTTGATAATAATTCTTCTTATTCTTTGAATTTTCTAAATCTTACAAAAATATGTAACCAATCAGACTCCTATTGTAATTTATTTAATCTTTTAATCGTGAATTATAAAAAAAATTAGTTATTATTATTAAAGCTTTTTTAAACTCTTATTCATTAAAGAGAAGGGACGCTCTAGGGTTTTTTGGATAATCATTCATAATACTTAAATACTCTAATTGATATTTATATAATAATGAACAGATAGTGAATGAGCATTCAAAATCTGAATTTAAAAAATATTAAAAACCAATAAAAATGAGATGATGTTAAAAAATGCCCGGTGGAGATAGAACTGGACCTAGAGGTTTAGGTTCAATGACAGGAAGAGGTTTAGGATATTGTGCGGGATATGCCAGTCCTGGCTATACAAGAGGCGGGGGTTTAGGTTACGGTCGCGGTTATGGTCGAGGGATGGGCTGGGGTGCTGGACGCGGAAGAGGTTATGGTAGAGGATACGGAATGGGATATGGGTATGTGGATCCTATTTATCCTCCATATGTAGCTCCTGCACCAGTTTATGCGCCAATGGCCCCTTTAAGCGCTGGAGATCAAGCAACAATGCTAAAACAAGAAAAAACTTACTTAGAATCTGAGCTTAAAGGTATAGGTACCGCAATAGAGGATATCTCTAAAAGAATTGAAGAACTAGAGAAAAAAGAATAATTTTTTTTTCATTTTTATATTAACTAAAACTTTAAAAGTTCAAAATTGATTATGGATAAGTGCTATGTCGCTAATTAAAGATACATACGAAGATTATCTCAAAGCAATTTACATCGTATCGAAGAAAAACAAAGGTGGTTGGGTTTCAAATTCAGAGATTTCTAACTTTTTGAAAGTTAAGCCCGCTTCTGTATCAAACATGTTGTTTAAATTGCAAACTAACAATTTAATAAATTGGCGTCCGAGAAAAGCAGTAAGATTAAGTACGAAAGGAAAAGATATAGCAATTGGAACCATTAATAAATATAATCTATGGAAGAGTTTTTTTATTAATATCTTAGGTGTTAAGGATAGTCTTGAACTCGACGAAATATGTTGTAAAATTGAACATCTTATAACCCCTGAAATATCAGATGCTTTAGAAAATTTACTTCTCGAAGAAGTTCAAGATAATCTTTAAAAAACAAACTCAAAATTTAAAATTCTTAGTAGCAATTTTATTTCAACTTACTTGTTGCTGAAGGTATAAAGAATGCCATCATCATTATAAAAATAGAATATAAATTTTAAGTATGAATTCTATTCATATTATAGAAAAATGGTAGAGAAAATAACATTTAAACTCCCAGCTGACCTTCTTGAGTTAACTGGTCTGAGTTCCGAAAATCTGGAAGAAAAGAGTCTTCTGATATGGGTATTAGAAATATATGCAGAGGGGAAGATCACTCTCTCCAAAGCAGCTAATCTTTTGAATATGAAAGTGGATGATTTTTTATCAGAATTTCATAAACGCCATCTGAGACATATTGGAGGACCTGAATCCATAAAAGAAGCTCAAAAGGAGCTTGATGTAGTGCAGAATTTAATAAATGATAAGTAATATATATGATTATCCTCGATAATAGTATCTTAAGCGCTTTTAAACGTCTTAAGCTTCTTTCTCATCTAAAAGAACTTGTATCGGCGGCAATAATCTCGAAAGAAGTTCTAAATGAATATACAGAGCAATAACAGAAGACAATTCCAAATTGGATTAAGATCTTGCAACCAAGCAAAGAGATAACATTGGAATCAACTCCAATCTCTTTAAGTTTGGCGGATTTAAGCTTAATGAGATTAGGTTTAGAATTTAAAATCCCTATTGCTTCAGATGATAAAACTTTACGTCAATTTGCTAAGAAGTTAGGGATTTCTATTACAAGATCTCTTGGATTATTAAAATCTCTCTATAAAAATAAAATTATTAAGACAAGGGAAGAATATATTTCTTTTTTAGACTCACTTCAGAAAGATATTTATATTTCTGATGAGCTCATGAAGTGGGCATTAGAAGAATAAGAGTAAAAAAAGATAGTTGTTAGAATAGAAATATAAAAAAAAAAAAAAGTTGAAATATTTACAAATCTTGGATTGCTTTTTTTCTTGCTTCTTCAGTAAGTTCGCTTTCGCCTCTTTTAACAAGAAATACAAAAATTAAAGCGATAATATAGAAAAAAGAACTTACCAAAAATAGCGTTTCATTACCAAGGGCATCGACAATTAGACCTACCAGAAAAGGACCTAAGATTGCAGCCATAAAACTAAAGAAATAATAAAGACCTGTATAAGTTCCAATTTTCTTTGCTGTAGGGGCCATTTCCCACACGATGACAATTGAGTTGATGTTTATAAGAGCC
>JAUWHC010000422.1 GCA_030606095.1 Promethearchaeota archaeon
GTTCCCCCCGGATTTATAATCAATACAAATTGTTTTAAGAAATTCCTTAATGAATCGAAACACTACGACCAATTGATGAAATTATTGGCAAAGACCTTAGATGTAAAAGAAATTTTACACCATTCAGCCAAAATTACGAGATTAATATTGGAATCAAAAATTCCGAAAAAAATAATAGAAAGTATCGAAGGAGCTTTTGATAAAATGGTTAAGGAAAAGGAGATAGACTTATCTTTTGCCGTAAGATCTTCAGCAACAATCGAGGATTCAAGCAAGTTCTCCTTTGCGGGACAAGCAGAGAGCTATTTACACAATCTTACTTTTCATGACTTATTGCAATCGTTAAAAAATTGCTGGGCATCTTTATTTTCACCTCGTGCAATATTATATATGCATCATATGAGAAAGTTGGGCATAAATCTCTCGTTGAAGGATATTAATATGGCAGTTATTGTTCAGAAAATGGTTAATTCACAAATATCAGGAGTTTTATTTACATCTAATGTGGTCAATAGCGATTCAAACCAAATGTTGATAAATTCCACGTGGGGGCTTGGTAATACGATTGCCGATAATTTAATTATCCCAGATTCTATTACAATTAAGAAAAATAAATTTAAAATCTTAAAAAGGATTATTGGTAAAAAAAGAAAAAGTCGGTTAAAAACCCTGAAGGCGCCCATATTGTTATGGTAGAAACATACCCAAAATCAAGGACAATTTGTTCTTTAAACGATAATCAACTGCGCCAGCTTCATGATTTAGGATTAAAAATTGAAAAAGAATTTAATTTTCCTCAAGATATTGAATGGGCGATAGAAAACGACGAAATCTACATATTACAAAGCCGTCCAATCACTACATTAAAAAAGTGAACAATTAAAATTAACTTTTTCATGTTTAAGATTTAAAACTAAAAGAAAAAAAGAGTTTTATTTAAATTAAATACCGATATCCCACTTTAGAAAAGAATACGGAAGAAATTTTTCTTGTTCTATTTCTGCTACTACATATCCCTTTTTCATAAAGTTATCTCCCTTTAAATAAGCAGCTCCTAATATTCTTTTCACCTCAATTTCGCCCCAAGGATCGCTCTCAGATGACCTTAAATGTAATTTCTGCGTTCCCCAGTTGTGGTCTAACTATAATATCCGCCCATCTATCTGGAAAAGCTAGGTCAACATTTCGAGAATATGCCGTTTTCATAAAGTCTTTATCTGAAATAAAATCGGAACCGATAATTCCTTCAATTTCTTTATACGCATCCTTTACTTTTGGCATTATAATCTAAATTGTTTGAAAGTAATAATTATAAGATATAACTTGTGAATTAATAAAAGTATATGAAAAAAAAATTATTTTAATTTCTTGACTTTTTGAGCTATTTTTTTCTTTATCTTTTCATAAGAAGGAGGGGGTCCCGTTCTAACATTCTTCCCATCAATAAAAAGGGCATCACAAATCCCCCACTCTAAAAAAGTTTCCCTACTGAATGTATTTATTTCTATAAAAACTACTTTATCCCCAAATTCTGAAGAAGCTCTTTTTGCTCTTTCAAAAACGATGTTCTGGGCAGGACACCAGCCGTTTATAAAAGAGGTCACCGATACCTTCCCTGGTATTTTTTCTGGCTTTTTTCTCTGTTTAATCCATTTAGGCGCAATAGCATCGTCAGAAAAAGGTTTCCATAGTAAAACTGATACATTCAACTTATCAACTTTAACATATCCTTGTTTTTTGAACCAAGATGCTTTCATAAAAACAGGTATAGAAAGCCCCCATGCTACTAATCCTTTTGCACCCTTACTCCTTACATCTTCTTCAGCAGCCTTTATTAAACGCTTACCAATTCCTTTCTTCTGGAAGTTTCCAACGCCCTCATCGTAGCCGTGTACCCATATACATTTTATAATGTACAAATTTTTACCTTCTGCTGTGGAATGCTCAATAGGAACGTATTGTATCATCCCTACTACTTTATCGTCCTCAGTCACAGCAATTTTAACGCCAAGCCCTTTGTCTTTCATTTTATTATACCAGTTCTCCTTATGATCACCAGCTTCTTTCATCTCGTCGCTCCACTCTTCCAGACACATAAAATAAGGTCTTTTATATTTTTCCTCCAAATCAATTATTATCATAAAATATCACTCCACTAAGTATTGGATTTACTTAAATAAAATTTGATGAATACATGGACATCTAACAATAAAAATTTTTCATATATTAAACAAATCGTTACATCACTAAGCTATTGCGGTTATTAACGTAGTTTCAATTATAATTTGGAAAAAAAGCAAAAAATGATGCTCCACTTATTTCCGGATTAAAATACCGATTTTTCCCCCAATTTTTTGCCTTGAGTTGCCTTCCGCTACATCAAACACATTTTCGTCAATTAGGTCGTAAATAGAATGCTTTAAGGCGATTAAAGGTATTTTTTGAATCTCTTTTATTTCTATCAACTCGTCTATCGAAATAGTTTCACCTGGTGAAATAATAGATTTAATGAATTTTTTAATATCAGCTAAATCAGTAGTAACTGTAATAATATCGCGATCGTCCTTTTTCGATAGAGAAACTTTAGAAACGCTTATTTCTGACATTAAAAACCTAACCTGTTCTTCGAGTAATTTAACTCTTCCTTTTAACTCTGATATTGAGTCTTTACTAGTCTTTCTTAGAATAGATTTTTGTGCTAAATATTTATTTAGGAGTTGTTCAAGATATGCTTCTTCAATACCAGCATTTTCTATG
>JAUWHC010000102.1 GCA_030606095.1 Promethearchaeota archaeon
CTAATTTTTTTAATTTCAACAAGGTCATCAATTGAGGCTCCTAAATTTCGTCTTAGGGAGGGATCCATACGAATAATCTTTTTTCCTTTATCTTCATTTTTTCCTGTTGATAAAGAAGCAACAGTTTTTTTATTTACTACAGGATGGATGATTTTAATTACATCACCTACCTTAAGTTTTAAATTTGAAACTATCTCTGGGTCTATTCTTACAATACCTCTCCCCGCGTCTTCTTTGAATGCGTCTTTAATCCTTACTTTACTTACAATCCCATTAATATTCTCAACCATTTTATTCCCCTCTTAACTAACTAATAAATTAATAAAAAAAAATTAAAAATTTAAGAATTTACATCTTAGATAACAATTTTTTAGCAACTTCGAACGCATAGTTATAATCAAATACCTTTGTACCTTTAGTTTTTGTTGCTTCTTTTAATATTTCTCCCTCTGAATTTGCTTTTAAACGACCTAATGCTAATGCTCCGATTCCAAAAATTCCTGAATAGATTTCTTTATTATTATGTTTTGGTCTTATTCCTTCAATTCCATAGGGGGGAACTAAATTGATATCTACTACAATTTTCTTACCTTCTAACCTTTCCATTAGATCGCTTGATAAAATTTCAACACCAGCAGCAGCCAAAGACCAGATAATAAGCGCATCTTTAGCAACATCATATCTTTGTTCTTTTTCAGGCGCAAAAATCCCTTTAATCTCGGTTGCACCCTCCCCAGCTTCTTCGGTTACTTCTTTAGCAAGATTTTTTATAAATTCTTCGCTCGATTTATCCCAAGTTTCAACTATAAATGTATTCAACCCTTCTTTTGCTGCTAATATTGCAGCAATTCTGGCAACTGGACCTGCCCCATAGATTACGACTTTTTCTCCTTTTAAATCACTAATTTTATGTATATTTTTAGCATCGTATAAAGTCTTAGCTACAACTGCAGAAGCAGTAGTATGAGACCCCCTTGGATCTATTATTACGGGACATTCAAATGGAGGTACTAAGGATTCAATAACTTTCTTAGCGATTTTTTCCCCTTCCTTTACATTAGATCCCCCAATAAAAAATGTTGTACGTGCTTTAGGTTTACGTGAAAATATGGCATCCTGGACAAGTTTAGGTACTTGATCCTCCGTCATTCTACTTATTGGCACAACAATATCAAAACCAGCGTCGTAAGCCATGTTAATATCAAACGGAGAAGCATTATCATCCGTATCAAAAAAATAACAAATCTTATCTGAGGCATCCTTTTTCTTTATTTTAATTGGCGTCAATTCTATTATTGATTTTTTACCAAGAATACTTTCAATTTTATTTCCAATTTCATTATTTTGAGTAATTTTTCTCATCTCACATCGTTAATTAAATTATAAAATTCAAAGAAAATATAACTAAAAAAAAATTTATTTAGATATCTCAACTTCTACCTCTTCTTCATACTCTTTTTCGATTTCTGCAGTTTTAATAGTTCTTTTGATTTTAATCTGTTCTGTGTCGATGCCTAAATCGTTTGCTAACTTATCTAAGCCTTCAAAGTGCCTTAAATCGCAAATAAATAAACCCTTTAATTTTTTCCCTTTAATTTCCTTTGCAAGGTTTAAAGTATTCATCATCATCCAAGCTTCTCTAACTTTATATCGAATTTCATCTTCTTGTGAGTCATAATCATTTTTGAGATATTCCTTCCATAAAACTAATTGTTGGAAAAGTTCATCCTCGGAAGGAACACCACCATTTGCTGTAATTATTTCTTTGATTCGCTCTTCAAGTGTTTGTAGCATATTTCTATGTTCATCCAATGCAGCGGAAAGATAAAATTCCGCATTTTCAGAGATATCAGCATGTTTAAATTGAATTCCTTTCTTTTTGAATAAGGTTTTCAGAGGATCGTTAGGGTTTAACGGGTCATCCCAAAAATTAGGTTTTTCTTCTAAAGCAAAATCAGGTGAATATTTGTCTATTAAACCATCGATAAGCTGAATATATTCTTTACTAATAAGATGTAAAGACCATAGCAAATCCTCCTTTTTTTCTTTAGGAACTTCGAACCACCAATCTATTGGAAACTCACTTTCTACCATGATAAGCTTTAGATGCTTATCTTTTAATGGTTTTAATTCTAATACTTCTGGCATATTTTTTTAACTCCTTTTTTTTAATTAAAATATAATATTTTGAATTGTATGTTTTTTAGTATAGGAAATTACTTTTACTCCCAAATCTCTTAAATCTGTTACGACTTGAGGGCAAATATCCTCGCAAATATCCTCTTGAACAAAATGAACAAAAGAAACTACTTCATTTTCAAAACGATTTGCAAAATCTAACATTTTTTTTACGATCCACTGTGGTCTTAGCTTTAAGCTTAAAAAAATCTCTTTTTCTTGAATTTCTTCACTTAACATGTCAATCCAATTCTTTAGACTTTGTCCTTTGAAAGATTCTTTATCTCTCATATTGTCGTATTCTTCAAATAATTCATTTTGAAGTTCTTGTTTTTCAACAATTTCTTCGTAAAGATATCCCATTGCATAATCTGGAATATCAACTTGAATATATGGTATTCCAAGTTTATCTAATGTTTGTGCAAAAGGTGTTTTTTTAAACTCCTTCATATTTACTTGAAAATCTACGGTAACAAAATTAACATCTTTCTTTTTAAGAAAATCGGTTAATTTTGATGTATCTTTATTTTGAAAATACCTGCCATTTTCTTTTGAGGACATATACGCTATTATTTTTTTATTTTTTACTGGTTTCAAATCCAAAACTTCCATATCATAATACACCTCTTTTATTTTAACTTTTTAAAAACATGTTTACCTAATTGAATTGTCATAAGCTTAAAATATAAAGAATTTGACAAGAAAATTTTTTAACATATTGATAAGGAATATTGTCAAAATTTTTATCTAAACAATTTTTTTAGTTAATTGAAAATCGTCATTTCTATTGATGAAATTCGTGGATTACGCGATCATTTTCTAACACATTTATATATTTTAACAACATATATTGTCATGAAGAAAAAATAATTTGTCAAAAAAAAGTTTTTAACAAAATAAATTTAGAATAAAAAAATAATAGGGAAGCTCAAAAATGGATATTTATTCAATTTTAGCCCATCCGCTGAGAAGAAAACTCTTATACCTTCTCGAAGAAGAGGGTTTTATCCCATATACCGAATTAATGGTGAAGTTAGGTGTAGAACAAACAGGACAATTAAATTTTCATTTGAAAAAGCTTAATAATTTAGTAAGTAAAGACAAAAAATCATATTATTTAACTGATGACGGTAAAAGAGTTTTAAGGATATTAGGATTAAACAAAAGAATTTTATCCGGAGAGGAAATAGAATATTTAAAATCAAAAGGGAGCGAAATAAACAGAATAGGTGTTATTATCTGTAATTGTAATACAGAAATTTCAAATGTGCTTAACATTAACTCCTTAGAAAACTATATAAGTAAAATAAATAATGTAGTCTCAGTTAAAATTCTTGATAATTTATGTCAAGAAAAAAACCAAGATAAAATTAATAATTGGATTACTGATAACTTCGTAAATAAAATTGTTATCGCTGCTTGTTCTCCTAAAACACATCAACATATATTTGAACGTCTTTTTCAAAATATAATTGATAGTGCAAATATTGAGATTGCAAATATAAGAGAACAATGTTGTTGGGTACATTATTCAAGTAAAAAGCACATTGATAGTTTTTTAACTCTGAAAAAAGCGCAATTACTTATAGAAGCCTCAGTTAATCGAGTAAGCCTTCAAAAACCAATTAAAATAAAGAGAGTTGAAGTTGAAAAAAGTTGCGCTATTCTTGGAGGAGGGATTGCGGGTATGAATATCGCGTTAAACTTATCAAGGGCAGGTATCAAGGTTTATCTAATTGAAAAGTCTCCTACATTAGGAGGAAAAGTAGCAAGATGGCAAAAGATTTCAAATATGGGAGATTGCTCTACTTGTTTAATCTCCGAATTAATTGGGGAAATTGTAAAAGAAAATAATATTGAGATCTTGACAAATTCGGAAATAATTAGCGTATCGGGAGAAGTTGGCAATTTTACTATAAGTTTAATTAAAAAACCTCGCTATGTTGATGAGACAAAATGTACAGGTTGTAAGCAATGTGTGGATGTGTGTGCTCGAGAGAAAGTTAATCTATATGAATTTGGCTTAACACAAAGAAAAATAATTCACTTTCCTTTTCAATATTGCTATCCTTATGTCCCTGTTATTGATGATGAAGATATTAAAAACTGCCTTAAATGTGAAATATGTGAACGTGCTTGTGCAAATAAAGCAATTAATTTAAGAGAAAAGCCTAAGGAATTAAGAATTAAAGTAGGGGCAAAAGTTATAGCTATTGGTTCAGATCTTTCTTCAAATTTAAAAGAATATTATTATAATCCACGAAATAATATTATAACTTCGGCAGAATTTGAACGAATTTTATGTTCAGATGGACTAACTAATGGAAAGATCGTAAAATTGTCTGATGGGAAACCTGTGAAAACAATATCAATTATTCAAGAAGTTGGATCTTCAAACTATCTATGTGAATATTCGGATATTTTAACCCTAAAGTATATAGATGTTATTAAAGTAAAGAACCCTGATTGCGAAGTTAATGTTTTTTACGATTTAAGTAAACTAAAAGAAAAAGACGAGATAATACTAAAATCTACCCATCCTAGATTTCTTTACGCTAATAAAGTATTAATTGAGACAAAAGAGAATATTAATTATGTAATTGCGGATTCTATTGAGTTTCAGAGTGATTTGATTGTTTTAAATCTTAAATTAATTCCAAATAAGGATTTGAAATCTCTAAGAAAGATTATGGACTTCACTTTAAATGATTATGGATTTATGAGTGAAGAAACTTTAGCTTCTGGTATTTATGGTGTTGGAACAATATTTGGACCATTAAATTATCACTCAACTATAGCAACCACCAATAATATAGCGTTAAAAGTAATATCACTTCTTTCAAATGATTATTTAATAACAGAATATACTGGAATAGAGATTAACGAAGACAAATGTGGATTGTGTAACCTATGCGTTATTTCTTGCCCTTACAATGCAATAAGCATAAACTCTGAAAAAATAACTGTCGATAAGTTTAAATGTAAAGCTTGTGGTATGTGTGTTAGTGTTTGTCCTACTAATGCCATCGAAATGAATATAAATACATCAAAAAAGATTTTAAAAACGATCGAAATTTTCTCAAAATTCAATAAAAAACCAAAAATCATCGCTTTTTGTTGCCAATCGTGCGGTTACGCTGCCGCTGACAATGCAGGATTAAAGAAATTGTTATATCAACCTAATGTTTTTATAATCTCTGTTCCTTGTACTGGCCGTATTGATACTGAATTCATTGTTAAATCTCTTGAAATGGGGTTTGATGGAGTTATGATTATCGGTTGCAGAAAGGATTCTTGTAGATATATTGACGGGATTGAAAAATTAAAAAAAAGAGTTGGGCTTTTAAAAAAGATTCTAGGACCAAAATTAAGCAGACGGATAATAGTAATGAGTTTAAACGGAGTAGAAGGACAAGCATTTGCTGAAATCTCTAATAAATTCTATAATTTATTAAAGGAGGAGATTAAAAGTGAGGTTTAAATTTTTAATTACTTCTTTAACGTCTTGTACTGGATGCATATCAGCATTAATTTCGCTAGATATTTTTCCACAATTTCTTGAAAGAACGAAAATCGAATATTTCCCATTTATATCTGACAATTTAGAGATTAAAGAATGCGATGTAGCGCTAGTAGAGGGGTGTGTATCCGAAAAGAATCAAATCGAGTATCTTCAAGAAATACGAAAAAATGCAAAAAAACTATATGCATTAGGTACATGCTCAGCGTTTGGGGGGATTCTTAGTCTCTCAAATATAAAAGAATCGTATCCTATTTCAAAGTTTGTAGAAGTTGATGGTATTATACCTGGATGTCCCCCTCCATCCATACTTTTAGGAAATTGTTTATTGAGGTTAGTTGAGAACAAAAAAATCAAGCTAAGCTTAAAAAATATGTGTTCTACTTGTCCTTTAAACAACCAAGCAAAAATAGATTTACCATTAACAATAGATAAGATTGTTCCAAGAAACGATGAAATTCGTTTTCCGGAAGAAAATTTATCGTGTTTTTTGAACGATGGGATTTTATGTTTAGGTCCTGTTACTCGAGATGGCTGCGATCATCTCTGTATAAATCAAGGATTACCCTGTGAAGGATGTTTAGGCCCTGTTTCAAAGGGGTTTACCTCGAATTTAATCAATTTCTTAAGCCTTTTTAACCTTTCTAAAGATTTAAGAAAATATAAGGGGATATTTTATAGGTTCTCAAAATCACATGTAGGAGGGAAGGATTGATGGATAAAGTTGTAGAAGCATGCACAAGGGTTGAAGGTAGAGGAAACTTAAACATATATTTAAAAAACGATGAAATTTATCAAACTGAATTGAACTTTTCAGTATTTAGAGGATTTGAAAATATTTTAATAGGTAAAAAGCTATTAGATATTCCAAAAATAGTATCTAGAATTTGTGGACTGTGCTCCGCGTCTCAAACAATTGCAAGTTGCAAAGCAATAGAGAATATATACGGAATAGAACCATCAAACCAATCAATTTTACTTAGAAGGGTTTTATTAGCTGGAGAATTAATAAAATCACACATTATGCATTATTTTTTCCAGTCCTTTCCAGATTTATTAAAAATATTTAAAAATAATACTATAATTAACGAACCTTATAATTTAATTAATTACAATCCTCATTTAACGACAAATGTATTTAATTTAATAAAAATTGGTTCAGAAATAAATAAGTTAATAGGAGGAAGGGTGCTACATCCAATTACTCCGATTCCTGGTGGACTAATATTCAATCCTACTCAAAAGAATTTAATTTTTACTGAGAAATATCTAAAAAAGGGAATTTACTACATAGAAACTATAATTGAAAATTTTATAGATTTATTTTCTGCTTTTGATCCTCCTACAGAATTTAATCTTTCTAATCCTATATATTTCGGCTTAAAGAACAATGTGGAGTTTGATAGGTATGAAGGAGACTTCAGAATTCAACAAAATGAAACAACTTACGACGATTTTCAAGCGAAAAATTATTCAAAATTTTTTAATAAAGATCCTAATCTTTATGGGATTACATTTAAGTCGAATTCTAAGAATAAAATTTTAACAGGACCAATAGCGCGCTATAAGTTAACTCAAAATTATGGGATAGATAAAATATCCGAATATTTAAGCAATTTTGGAAAAAAATGGAAAAACAATTTATTATTTTTAAACTTTTTACAATTGATTGAAAGTTATTACGAAATTCAAAAAAGTGCTGAAATATTAAATACTACTTCACTAAAAAGTAAAACAAAACTTAAACAACTAAACTCAATAAAAAAATCAAATGGGATAGGGGTTATCGAAGCACCAAGAGGTATATTAATGCATCATTATCATTTAAATAAAGCTAAAATCGTTGATCAAGTAAAACTTTTCATTGCAACCGAAATAAATTTGCCTATTCTTAACAAAATGATCACTGAATATGCTAAAAAGATATATGAAAAAGAAGATATCGATTCTGTTAAAGAAAAAACTCAAATAATGATAAGAGCATTTGATCCTTGCATATCTTGCGCTTCTCATTAACATTAAAAATCATAAAAAATAAGCATAATTAATTTAATAAAGAAGAGGAAGATTTGAATTGAAAGAAAATCTCTTAAATAACGCCAATACAGATTGTCCATTTAAAGAATTATGTGAGACTCTTTTGTTTTATTTTGATGAGACTATAGGTCATGTCCCACTTCTTATTTGTCCAGAAAATGCGCTAGATGATGATTCGGGAAAAATGCATCTTATAAGATACCATCCAATTTGGTTTTTAGAGCTTAAAGATAAAACTACAATTAACCGAATTGATTTAGAATACTGTAATAATATGTATTTTGCGAAGAAATTTATTGT
>JAUWHC010000091.1 GCA_030606095.1 Promethearchaeota archaeon
TTTATTGTTAGTCACAGGTTAGTCCATATAAATTAGATGTAAATGATATTTTAAAGCCCAATTTTGAATAAAGTCCAAGGGCAGGTTTGTTTTCTAAGGTAACATCTAAATAAACCACTTTAAATCCATTTTTTATTAAAAAACTTAAGCTTAATTTTAATAGATTCTTTCCAAATCCTTTTTTTCTATATTTGGGTTTAATTCCGAACGATCTTATTTCCGCTTCGTTACCATCAGGATTTACAACTACAAATCCTATAACATCTCCGCCTTTCATCAGGATTACTGAAGCGTCTTCAAAAATCGGTTTAGAGGTGTCAAAATATTTATTTACCATAACTTGTTTCTGCGCTTCATCAAGAGCGAGAAATATTGTATCCTGGCTTGTGTTAAATACTTCATAGGCACAATCGACTAAATCGTTCAAATCAGCATCTTTAATTGATTTAAGATCAATATTTTCAGGAAAGGGAAGAGGTTCAAATTCTTTATTTTCCAGATTTAATTCCATAGTTGCTTCTTCTGCGATTCGATAAAAATTTAATGCTTTAAACCATTTAGAATATTGAATATATCGCGTCTTATCTTGTTCTGTCTCAATTGTAAAAGCGACTTCGAATCTATCAATATCTCTACCAGCATATTCGATACAATTCTTTAATAATTCAATTGCTACTACATCTTCTTTAGGTCCTGGTATCACATATGGATACCAATCCCAAATAAATCCAAATCTGGGAGTGTTTATATTTAGGAGAAGCAATCCTACTAACCTAACATTAATAAAGGCATAAAATAAGAGAAAATCATACGAATCCCTTGTTTTCATTAACTCTTCTTTTATTGATTCTATAGTTTGATCTCCTAAGTAATTATTATCTTTTCTTACTCTGTAAATGAAATTAGCTAATTCACCGATTTCGATATCCTCGTCAAATTTTTCACTAAAAATTTTAATCATTTTAATTAGCCTTATATATTATTGATGTTGAAAATAGAAATTAGCATATAAGATTTTCTATTGAATATTTTTAAAGAAACTGATAAAATTATAAAAAGAGATTATCTTAATAAAGCAATCCTTTCATCAAAATTATTGAATTAGGATTATAGAATTTATCTTACCTAGGAAAGCACTTCTAAAATCTTCGTTAGAATTCGTGCTTTACCACCAGTAGATTGAAGTAATATTTTTCCACATACTAAACATTCTACATCGGTAGCAGAGCACCCAAAAATGATTTGTTGATTTCCACAATTTAAACATTTAACTCGTAAAAACCTACTTTTTGACTTGGGGATTAAATCTAATTCTTTCTTGCTTTTTGGCATTAATCATCACATCCTTATACTTCTTGTAATTCGAATTTTTTTACGCGGTATGATTTTGAATAATGTTTTTTGCCACATTCAGAACATTCTAATATTGGCAGAGATCTTTTATTCATTTTCGCGTTTTTATGAAATATCTCTTTAGGAAAGCTACCGTAGCCCTTTTTCTTCCTTTCTAGGCGTCTTCGTCCGTGGTTCATCGCTCTTTCCTTCCCTTTCTTATAGAGCGACACATTATGCTTTGTATGAGAGCGACATTTTGGGCAATACCGATTTATCGTACGTGGAAATTTCATTTTTCAAACAACTACAAATTTTAAATTAAACTAATTAATTATTGATAAATTTTAAATTTTATTAGTTCTGAATAACTCATTTATAGTTTTATAGAAATAGATAAAAAATAATTTAAGTAGTAATAACCTAATTTTATTAAAACTTTCGTTAAGAATTATGTCATTCAAAGAGAAATTTAGAGAAGGAATCATATCAGCAAAAGATTTTTCGCGAGAAGATATCGATTATATCTTAAAAAAAGCCAAAGAAATGGTTCAGAATAAGAAAAATTCAGAACTCCTTAAAGGTAAAATTTTAGCAACTCTATTTTTTGAACCCTCGACTAGAACGCGTTTAAGCTTTGAATCAGCAATGCATCGATTGGGGGGGCGCATAATTGGCTTCCATTCTGGTGATGTCTCTTCTGCAAAGAAAGGAGAAAGCATCGCAGACACCATTCGAACCGTAGAAAATTACAGCGATGGCATTGTTATAAGACATAATTTAGAAGGATCAGCAAGACTTGCCTCTAAATTTGCAAAAATACCAATTGTAAACGCAGGATCAGGGAGCGGTGAGCACCCAACTCAAGCTTTGTTAGATTTATTAACGATTACCGAAGAGGGTCGTAAGTTAGACGGGTTGAATATTGGGATAATGGGTGACCTAAAATTCGGAAGGACTGTTCATTCTCTGTCGATATTACTTTCAAATTACGATGTAAATATCTATTTTATAAGTCCTAAAGAGTTAATGATGCGAAATAGAGATAAAGATTTCTTACGACAACGACAAGCAAAATATAAAGAAATTGAAAAATATCGAGATATCTTAAACATTTTGGATGTTCTCTACATTACTAGAATTCAGAAAGAGAGGTTTGCCGACGTTGAAGAATACGATAGAGTTAAAAATATATATGTATTTACAAAAAAAGATTTAAAGGAAACTAAAGACGATTTTAAAATTATGCACCCTCTACCTAGAGTTACAGAAATTTCTCCTGATATTGATGATTCACCAAAAGCGATTTACTTCAAACAAACGTACTATGGAGTCCCTATGAGAAAGGCTATTTTAGCAGAACTTTTATCGGATTAATTCGTAGTAAACGCTTCACTTTCAGCTCTAATTGAAAACGCATTTAATTTTGAATTTATTAAAATCTCTATAAGTTCAGGCAAATGTAAGTTATTTAAATTACATGTAAAGATGCTCCCTCCGTCTAAGATTTTTTCGAATTTCTTATGTAGTTCAATTTTTCTCTCGAGTGATAATTTTGAATCAACTCTAATTAAATCTATGTTGTAACGTTTAACTTCATCTCCTAAAACAAGTTTATTGTTATATCCTGTGTTATATAAGTAATTATCGTTATGAGGTTGAGTAAAAATATAGTTTTCATGCTCTCGTTGATTACTTTCATCAATAATATCCATCATAAAATTTAATACTTTTTGGGCAAAAACCTCGCTATTTACGATTCTATCTATTTCAATACCACAATGCGTTTTTACAGCTTCATTTAGGCCAAAATAACTAATGGATTTTAAAGACTCGTCAATCCAATTACCATTTTTCGGCTCAAAAAATTCGGAAATTATTTTATTCCAATGGTTTGAAGTTTTTAATTTTCTATCTACTAATTTTTTTTTACTAACAAAGAATTCAAACACAGAATCTAGTTTTTCGTGTAAATTTTCGAAAAAAATATCATCTTTTTGGTTAGATTTTTTAGCAATCATGTGTAAATTTATCAGAATTTTGTCTAAAACGATTTTATTTCTTTGTTCGTCGCTCTTATTTAGCTTGTGGACATTTGTAAGCGTTGAATTGAGCAAGTTTGAATGGTTGTTCTTGTAGAAAATAACATTATTACGATAACTTGAAGTGAGAACTTTTATTAAATTATCAGACTCATTTTTAGAGCTAAGAAAGTCGGAATAATCGTATAGCATTAAAGGACATATGAGGTCATTATTTAGGCTAATTTGATGGGTTAAATTCTTTAAAAAGTCGTTTAAAAAATGAGTCTTCGAATTTGCTGCATTATTCTTTTTATTATTATCCAAAAAAGAGAATTCTAAAGAAAGATGAGGTTTCTTGTCGTATTGCCTATTACTGAGTTTTAAAATTTGAGAATTTATGATATTAATAATATTTGATGTATTTTTGCTAGAATTAAAATAAGATAAAAAGGAATTATTAAAATTGCCTAATAAGATATCTTCAGAAAAAAAAGGCTTGAATTTCGTTAGTATATCGAAAAAATTCATTATTAAATTAATAAAGTCTATATTATCATCCAGTTTATCAAGATTAATCGAATTTTGCTTGGTAATATACTCTACGATTGATTTTGAGTCAAGATAGAAGCCTAAGGGTCTTAAACTCCAATAATTTAAGTTTAACAAAACTACCTCTCCTGATAAATACAAATCCGCTAAGTTTTTAGGGAGCAAACTTAATAGAAGAAATTGTTCAGACACATCGGATCCTAACTTAGAGATAAACTGTTCGGGGTTGAAGTTTCTGTCAAAAAAATTAAAAGCTTCAAAAGGAGGAGTTCCTAATCTAGTTAATTTGTGCCTTATTTCTTCTAGCCCATTTTCTAATAGAATCGCGTTAATATATTCCCTCATTAAGGGTGTTGTCAAGTATCCAATGTTAGCTTTAGAGAGACGCTCTTTTACTTCCTTTGATATTTTTATTGCTAAAAATTTCTCCAATTGTCCTTCCTTAATCAAGTAATCTTCGATTTTATTCGCATTAAAAGGCTCTTTCGAGTATTTAGAAGTCCTTATCATAATTTGTTTGTTTTGATCGTTTAGGATTTGTTCCATCGATACGATGTTTTTTAAAATTTGTTTCCCTAATGTGCTTAGATTATAACCACTCTCGGAAGTTGATATTAAATTACCGTTTTTTAGCGCTTTTAAATGAAAAGAGAAATTTACTGAGTTTGGATTTGCACCTAAAACTTCTTTTTGAAGCATTGAATAAGGTAAAGGATTACGACTGATATTTAATTTTTTCAAAATGTCAATTCTTATTTTTTGACCTAGTATCTTTAGCTGTTTCTCTAGAACATCAATATTTTTGTCGGAATCCACTTTAAGTTCAATAAACCTTGAATATCATTATTTCTGCTTAACTAAATATTATACTTAAGATGTATATAAAAATTAGGAATTTTACAGACCAAAATGAGAAGAGATATTATGTAGGTGATAAAATTTAATAAAATTTTTAATTTTCCGAAAGAATTTCTTGTTCTGACTCTTTAAAGAGGGTTTATAGATATTTTAGTTTATAGAGAAACGATTTTAATAAAATCAAGTATGTAAGAAATAGCTTGAAAAAGAGAACAAAATAATTTTTCAAATTGAAGGTTTTTTAGCGTGCTGATACTGCTATCCTTTCAATTTCGTCTTTTCTTTTTACTGCCCTTGATTCTTGGCTATCCTTCGAAGCTAATATTAATTCTTGAGCCAAATTCGCTGCAAATTGTCGTTCGTTTGAGTGAGATCTTGCACCAATAGCTTGTACTAAATATTTAATTGCTAAATCAACTCGGCGCTGTGGTGATATATCCACAGCAGACGCATAAGAAATCCCACCTCGAGCAATCTTCGTCGTTTCCTCTCTTGGAGCCGTATTGCAAATCGCGTCAATTAAAATTTGGATAGGATTCACGCCTGTATTCAATTCTATCAAAGTAAACGAAGTTTCTAAACTCCTTAAAAGTTTACTTTTTTTTCCTGAGCTATACGAGCTCTTATGCCCTTTAATTTTACTACCAATGAATCCAGGTGCTAGTAATCTGTTTATAAATCGTTCAACAATGGATATTTTAGTTGTTTTCCAAAAGCGCTTATGTTCATGCTTTCCCGCAGTGTGCGGTATGATAACGGGTCTTAAGTTTAAGTAATATTCAAGAGTCCAATCTTTAATTTTAATGTTGTTAAACGACCATTTATTGTATAATTTAATATCTTTTTTTGTTTTACTCAAATTAATTCACCTATCGCAATGGTTTTTCTAATTTGCCAGCAATCAAGGCGTGTAGTGATACGCCGTTTACTTTCACAACCCGCCATCGTACTCCTGGGAGGTCGCCTACTGCACGGCCCTTTGCGCCACCAATTCCTTCCACAATCACTCTATCATGTTCGTCAATGAAGTTCAGCGCACCATCTCCAGGAAGAAACGCAGTTATAGTTTTGCCATTCTTTTTTAACTGAACGCGTACACACTTTCGAATAGCAGAGTTAGGTTGTTTGCTTTCTCGTCCTACTTTTTGTAGTACGATACCAAGAGCCTGTGGTGCCCCTTCCATAGGGTCTACTTTCTGTTTTAATTTAAGCTTCTTTCTTTTATATTTTGTTTTGCTCCATCGTAGCTTTTTTCTGTTATTCCTTAGTTTTCTTGCTGCATATAGTCCTTTTGGCTTTGACATAAAAATTTCGAACCTCTCTTCGGGCGTTTTGTTATTTTATTTTTTATATGTTAGATATTGTTCTAATCTAAAGATTAAAATATCTCTTTAAACTTAAAATTTTTGAATTTAGAGAATTAGGTATTTAATTTTTTGTGTTGATTATAAAATTATCAACCTCAAAATGGCGTAAAACAAGTAATTTTATTTTTTTTATCATAGAACCTTCTTTACCTATTGCTTTTCCACGATCTTGAGGTCGCACGGAAATAATCACGGTTTTCTTTTCGTTCCTACTTTCCTTAATTTCAATATTTTGAACTTGAATTGAATTCTTAGTAGTATTCAAAATAAATTGAATGAAGCGCTCGAGATTTTCTGACCAAGGGATTACATCGATCTTTTTTTGAAGTTTAGCCATTAGGTCCTTCACATGTTCTCCAGCTTTACCAATTGCTTTCCCTACATCTTCTTTTTTAACTAAGAAAATGATTATCTCAGATTGATTTTCTGGAGATTCAAATATTAAACAATCTTTAATAATCGCACCGGAGATATTATTAAACAGCGAAATTAATTCCATTGAGGGACGATCAATTTTAATTCTTTTGCGTAACATATTTTTATATTCCACGTATTTATTGATTACTTTTGGTTTTTAAAGTTAACAAATCTGAATCTCCAAAATCGTTTATTCCAATAATAGAGATCATATAAGGTTTGCCCATTGCTAGACCTAACTCCCACGAAGAGCCGTGATATCTGTGAATAAACAGATTATCGTTCATAAGAGAGTTATAATAACTTAATTGAGCGTCTAATTCGACCGGACAGTTGTTTGCGATGATAAGCATCTTAAAGGGTTTTTGCCTAAGTTGATTAAGAACTTGGGATTTACCATATATCAATTTACCTGTCTTATATGCTACTTTAATGTTAGTATCAACATCAAATACCTTTACTTTCTTTCGAGATAAATCAATTGATTCGACCATCTTTTTGCTTTTCCTTGCCATCGTCTTTACATAAAGTATATGTTTTAATTATCAATAATGAAGTAATAAAATAAATTCATAATAATATAAAATTTTATCGCTTGTTCCCCTATTTCTTACTGTTAAGGATTTTTAAATTCGCATCTAGATCGAACGAAATTTTTACACGACCTGTCCCCATAGGGACAACTTGTCCTATGATGACATTTTCGGGAATACCTAATAGCCGCTCTTCCTCACCATAGAGACCAGCATCTAACAATTGATTTACAGTAACTTCAAAAGCAGCTCTTGCAAATACACTAGTTTTTGAGCCTGAAATCCCATGTCTACCGATTGATTGGATTGAGCCTTCTACGCACATTAATTCAGCTAAGATTAGCAGGTGTCTTTTATCTACATCTAGCCCCTGTTGATCAAGAACTTTTTGTGCTTCGTTAATTATCATATTTCGAGCCGCTTCTATACCATAAAGTTTTTCAATTTCGTGGATATGGTTTGAAACCGTTCGCGTGACATCAACACCTTCAATTTGAACCACCCCATGCATATTTGTACCTTCAGTTTTAATAACCCACTCCTTCTGATCATCTGTTGGCGTTAATAACCCTCGATTAATACCTCGTACGCCTTTTACAACTTTTTTAAGGATTTTTTCTCTTAATTTTTGAAGACTTTGAAGATCCTCGATACCAGGATCAATTATAATAGAATTTCCTTCTCGTTTAATGGTTCCCTTTTTTTTATATCTTTTTAAAATTTCTGGAATTGCGTCAATATCAATACCCTTTTTTTCACAGATTTCTGGAATTAAGTTGATGATGATGGTCCAATTGACAAAATCCAAGTCGATGTCATGCGTAATTTGCTCAAAACGAATTTGTTCAATTAGATTATGAATTTCAAGCGCCTTTTCTTCGCTTTGATTATACGGAGGTTCTAAATATATAGTTTGTTGAGGTGTACTAGGAAATCGTCGAGCATCTACAATCTCTATAAGTCTTGGGAGCCCTTGAGTAACTGAGAATTCTTCAACTCCAGCATAGTGAAAGGTTCTTAAGGTATTGTGTGTCAAAAGACCTTCAAATGTAACGAAATTTTCATGTTCTTCAACTGAAAAATCGTAAACGAAAGGTGTTGGTGATTTCACAAGTTCGATTGATTTTATTTGGTCCCAAACTATATCTGAATATAGAGATTGATTTAATATCTCAAGTTCAGCTTCAATATTTATACCTTTTTTCTCGGATTCATCCATGAAAACATTAATATATCGTTGAAGTGTTTGCCGACCAATTTCTTGAT
>JAUWHC010000262.1 GCA_030606095.1 Promethearchaeota archaeon
TAAAATAAGGTGAAAAAAAAATGGAATTTTTGTATGCTTTAATAGGTGGACTTATAGTTGGAGTCCTATTTGGTTTCGTGTTGCAACGTGGAAGATTCTGTATGAATTCTGCCTTCAGAGACATAATACTATTGAAAGAATATAAATTGGCAAAAGCAGTAGTTATCGCGTTGATAACTCTAATGATCGGTTTCGCTATATTTGCTTTAGCTGGAATAATTACTTTAGCTCCAAAACCTTTAAAAATATGGGGTGCAATTGTCGGAGGTCTAGTATTTGGTATTGGAATGGTTCTTGCAGCGGGATGTGCTAGCGGAACTACATATCGAGTCGGAGAAGGTATGATAGGATCTCTCGTAGCTGCTTTTGGATTAACGCTCGGAGCTTTAATGACAGCGTATGGTGTTTTAAGTGAAGCTAAAACAGCTTTACAATCTGTAGTAATTGGAACACAACTTACGCTTTTTGGAGAGTTTGGATCATTAACGCCGGTCTTTATGCTTATCTTAGGAATTGTCGGTGCTGTATTAACATTTTATTTCTGGGGATTACCTGCGCTTAAAAAGAGAAAAGAAACAGACGAACCCTTAATAAAATTTGACAACGCTATTGAATCAATCTTTAAAAAAGCTTATCCTTGGTGGGTTACTGGAATCGTTATTGGAATAGTCGGAATTATTGGGTATGTTGCTAGTAACGGAGTACTAGGTATTACTGGAGGATGGATGGATCTAAATCTGTGGCTTACTACAGGAGATGTTGTTGTGTGGGCTGGTTTTATAATTGTTGGTCTTATCCTTGGATCTTTCCTTGCTGCCTATATTAGTGGCGAATTTAAATTAAGAGTTCCAAAAGATGGGTTAACTATATTAAAACAATTGATTGGCGGAATTTTAATGGGATTTGGCGCTGTAACAGCAATGGGATGTAACATTACTAACATTTTAGGCGGAGTTCCACAACTTTCATTACATAGTATTATTACAGGAGCCTGCATAATGTTTGGTTCTTGGATAATGGCTTATCTTCTCTTCATGAGAGACACGGATTAAGGAATGGAGTTGATAAAAAAAAATGGCTCGATTAGGAATTCTTTTTTTTGATGGACCTTACCAAACCCAAGCTTCTGAAACGGTTGTTAAGATATCTAACGCGGCCTTAGATAAGGGACATAGTGTACGCATCTTTTGCTATATGGACGCTGTTAACGCCGTCTTAGATAAGCAAAAGAAAGTTGAAGGTATTTTTAACATTGAAGAAGGGTTTAGAGAGATATTAAGTAAAGGAGCCACCGTCAGACTATGTAATCTATGTCTTTTAGTTAGAGGTACTATGAAAAACTGTTTGACAAAGGAATGCGGCGATGTGAAGCGCGCAGGAACACCTGATCTTGCGAAGATTATAGACGAAACAGATAAACTTATAGTAATTTGTTAAGGTGATAAAAAATGTCAGAAGAGAAAAATGTAGTTATCCTTTTACGGCAACCCCCTCATGGAACGCTTTATCCTGTCGAAGGATTGCGAATGACGGTTGCTGTTAGTGCTGACTTTGATCCAATTACTATCGCGATTAACGAAGCTGTATATACCTTTACTAAGGATGTCGATAAAACTATGTATTCTATGCACATCGAGTTTATAAAAAATATCGATTTAGAAATTTTTGTTGATAAAAAATCGCTTGATGAGCTTGGTCTTACAAAGGACGACCTAATAGACGATGTTGAAATCAAAGAACATGGAGAAATATTAAAAATGATTGCGGAATCAACCGTAACCATACCATTTTAGGAGGTTTGAAAAAATATGAGTAAAAAAGTGTTGTATTTTATTACAAGTGAAGATATTACTGGTGTAGAGCTTGCTTCAGAACATAGTGAAGAGGACGCAGTAACAATTCTTTTGCTTCAAAACGCTGTCTATTTTGCAAACAAAACTAATAAAATGGTTTCAAAGGCTCTTGATAAAAACATAACTATTGTTGCAAATAAAGAAGACACAGAATTACGTGGAATTAAAAACTTTATTTCTGATAAAATTAAATTGATTGCTTATGATGAAGTAGTCGATTTAATTTTTGCGAACGATACCATCATTAATATGTAGTATGAAGTAGAGGAAATTAGGAGATTTAATTAATATTTTTATTTTTTTTTCTATTTGATAAAATTAATTGATTTAGGAATCAAGGCTATTTATATAATAAACTTATCAATTTTCAAAATTCAATCTATTATACATTTATTTAACTGAAATTTTTCAGAATTATTAGTTAAAACCTAAATTCTTTTAATTTTTACTTCGTATTTTCAATTATGAATACGAAAAAAGTGAGCTCAGATCTTATTAGGTTAGCGCACGGAGCGGGTGGAGTATTACAAGAAGAACTTATCAATTTTATTACGAAAAATATTACTTATAAAAATATTAATAAAGGGATAGGCGTTGCAGAGTTGGACGATGGAGCCACGATCCCTTTAGAAGAGTACGAGCGTGAAATTGTGATTACTGCCGATGGACATACCGTTTATCCATTATTTTTTCCGGGGGGTAATTTGGGTAAATTAAGCGTTTGCGGTACCGTGAATGATTTAATAATGATGGGTGCTCAACCAATAGCGTTAACTTCAATTTTAATTATTGAAGAAGGTTTTAAATTTGAAAAGTTGGATAAAATAGTAAATTCATTTAATTTTACTTCAAAAGAAGCAAACATCGCGATTATTGCTGGGGATACTAAGATAATGCCTAAAGGAACTCTGAACGAAATGATAATGGCAACTACAGGGATTGGAATTAAAGATAAAAATATAAAAGTTTTAGATAGTAACTTAAAGCCCGGTGATAAAATTATCGTAACGGGAAGTATAGGGGATCACGGTACAGCATTAATCGGTAGTCGTGAAGGGTTGAATATATCAAGCGATTTAGAATCAGATGTCGGGTCATTACTCGAAATATATAACATTCTTAAACAAGATATTAGTAATAATTATATTCACGCCATGAAGGACCCAACGAGAGGGGGCATAGCAGGAGCACTGAATGATTGGGCAAATAAATCAGATATAAGTATTGTTTTAGAAGAAGACAAGATTCCAATTAAAAAGCAAGTTAACGCAATCTGTGAGATGCTAGGTTTAGACCCTTACACAATAGCTTGCGAGGGTCGAGCTCTTATGTCAGTAGACCCAGTTAAAGCGGAGGAGATTTTAAGTAAAATAAAATCGACTGCAATTGGAAAAGATGCCGCTATAATTGGAAAAGTTAAAGTTGACAATCCAAAAAGAGTTTTATTAAAGACGATAGTTGGAGGCACTAGGTTTGTAGATATGCCTTTAGGGGAACCAATCCCTAGAATTTGTTAATCTTTATTTTCATCAGGATCTTTTTTACTTAATATTTTCTCAACATCCATTTTAAGAGTAGGTATGTCCTTCTTAGCAGTATTCCATACTTCTTTTAAATCTACCGAGAAATATCCATGGCTTAATTTATCTCTCATTCCAGCTATTTTCATCCAAGGTATAGTTTTAAAGGTTTTTCTTATATTATCTGCAAGGTTCTTTGTAGCTTCTCCAATTATTTCAAGTTCTCTAATTACGGCACTTTGAATCATTCGTGTCTTTGTAAAAGTCTCAAAATCGATATTCTCCGTAAATTCTATGATATGTACACATGAATCAAGTATATGACTTAAAAAGAGGTTACTTTTATCATTCATTCATAAATCACAATGGCTTCTTTTAATACATGATCTTTAATGTAAGGACTAATTCCATTTTGAGATAGTAGATCAATCTTCATATTTAAAGCTTCAGATAACTCAATTTCTATACCAACATGATCTAACAAACTGGTTCCCTCAGGGAAATCTACAATTAAATCTAAATCACTTTTTGGAGTTGCTTCATTGCGAGCATAGGATCCAAAGACTAAAATCCTTTTAATACCATGCTTTACAAGAATAGAAATTATTTTTTCTTTAATCTCTTCTTTTATTTGTAACTCACTTTTCAATTTGTATCACTTCTAATTTAAATTGAATATATTTTAATTATAGAGATAAATTATCTTAAATAACTTCTACTATATATAAAGATAATTTACATTATTATAATTTGCTAAACTTTCAATAAATCTTATCTAGATAATATTATGGATATTCCTGGAATTAAAATTTTAAGAAGCAAAGAATTCACAGATAAAATAATTAAGTCAATAAATAAAACTGTAAAGGAAATAAAAAAACCCGTTAAATTTATGCACGTGTGTGGTACTCACGAACACACTCTTTCGAAGTATGGGCTAAGACCGTTGTTACCTAAAGAGATTGAAATCCTCTCAGGTCCGGGGTGCCCTGTTTGCGTATGTCCCGCTGCAGATATCGACAAAGCAATTGAGCTTGGGAAACGAAACGACACCATAATAACTACTTTTGGGGATATGATACGGGTCCCAGCTACCAACCTTTCCTTAGCAGAATTAAAAGCAATGGGAGCAGATGTAAGAATCGTATATGGCCCTCACGATGCGGTCGAAATTGCGAGAGAGAATCCCGATAAAGAAGTAATTTTTTTTGCTATTGGTTTTGAAACTACAGCCCCCTTAATCGGTTACGAAATAAA
>JAUWHC010000034.1 GCA_030606095.1 Promethearchaeota archaeon
TCGTAATAACCAATCGCTTTGATATAATCTATGTTCTCTTGCTAATGAAGCTGCTTTTTTACCTGATAACGGTGTACCTTCAATTGGAATGAACGAGGAAAAGTACACACGCCTTAGATCAATTTCTTTATATCCCCAATCAATTCGTTTGAGTAGGTCGTAATCACTTTCACTTTCTGCAGCCCCCACTACAAATTGCGTAGTTTGTCCACTATTGAGAATTGGAGCGCCATCCCATCGAAATTTTTTATACCCATCTTCACGTCGACCTTTAATCATATTTTCTTGGCGTCTCAATTGATTGTCTTGTTTTAAATCTTTCAAGATTTTGAGGGTTTCCTCGTTGTGTCTGATGCGGATCTGTTTCAACCAGCGTTGGCGTGTAATAATATCTTTGTTAAAATCTTTCTGTTCTGCGATTTCGGTTAAGTGATCTTTAGTGGAGGCTTCCAAATTAATTGAAATACGATCAGATAGAGATATCGCCTCTTTAAGGAGATACTGGCTTACACCAGGTAAACACTTAAAATGCACATATCCACCAAAGTTATATTTAAATCGAAGTAGTCGAACAACTTCTAACATTTCTTCGGTTGTTTCATCGGCACTGCCACAAACACCAGACGAAATGAATACTCCTTCTACCACATTCATCGAATAGAGTTTCATAAATGTGCGAGCATATTCTTCTGGTGTAAAACTCATCTGGTGCTTACAATTATTAGTAAAGCAGTACTTACAACTATAAATGCATTTGTTAGTGTATAGAGTTTTGAAAAGACTCATGCATCTACCATCAGGGGTATAGCTGTGGCAAATACCAGCGCTCGCTGTGGCTCCAATCCATTTTTTCGAATTTCCAAAAAGTTTTGGATATTTTTCAGTACGACTGGAAGCTGTACTCGAACAAATATCATATTTTGAATTTGCTCCCAAGACTCTAATCTTTTCTAAAGTAGATGGCACTTAAATCATCAGTTAAATAGAATTTTATTTTTTAATAATGTGTATAAATCTATCTCTTGATGTTTACTTTATAAATCAAGGGGCATATTAGATTTTCAAAATGAATTTATATTTTTATAAAAATTTAAGTTTTATTTTCTTTTTTGTTAAATATTAGATATGTTTATTTTATACTTAAACCATTGATTGATAACAATGCCTAAATATACTGGAGGCGAAATAATCGCCAAATATTTGATTAAAGAAGGAGTAAAATATGTTTTGGGGATACCTGGGCATGGCTGCTTAGCGTTCGTGGATGCATTATTCCAAAACAAAGATAGAATTAAATTGATCCAACCCAAACAGGAAATGAGTGGAGTTCATATGTCAATAGGTTATTTTAGAGTCACTTCTCAACCATTATGCGTATTTACATCGATAGGTCCCGGTGCTATTAACACTGCCATTGGTCTCGCTGATGCTTTCGTAGATAGTTTTCCTGTACTCTGCATTACTGGAAATACTCACACACACATGCGAGGCAAGGGAGTACTTCAAGAGATTGAAAGAAATAGAGATTCTAATATGCCTCGAATATTAGAGCCTATTGTTAAACGTTCTTGGCAAGTAAACAATGTAAAACAATTACCTACAGTCATGCAAAGAGCTTTTAATCAAATGATGACTGGTAGAATGGGACCAACTGTTATTGATCTTCCTATGGATGTTCAGGCGGATGCTCTTGATGTTGAAATACCCGATCCTTTGGAAAGAAGGGCAAGTGGAAAAATATTAGGTGCTCTAGAACAAATTAAAAAGGCAGTAGAATTATTAAAAAAAGCGAAAAGACCAGTCCTATTGTTAGGTGGTGGTGTAGTTACAGCTGAAGCCTATGACGAAGTTAAAGAAGTAGCAGAGAAACTTGGTGCTGCTGTCGTCGTTACAATGATGGGTAAAGATGCATTTCCAAACGATCACGAGCTATTCGCTTGGAGCACAGGTAGCAAAGGGACTACTGTTGGGTTGAAAATGACTTCAACTGCAGATGTGCTTCTATCTATAGGTTGTAGATTTGCTGACGAAACTGCTAGCTCCTACAAGGATGGTGTAAGCTTTTCGATTCCGCCAACAAAATTAATACAAATCGATATCGATCCACACGAAATTGGCAAAAATTATCCTGTTGCAGTTGGAGTAGTAGGTGACGCTAAAGCGTGTTTACGTCAAATTATTGAAGAATTTGGCGATTACGCAAGAAATTACCAAAAAACTGATTATTTTAAAGAAATACAAAAAGAAAAGAAAAAGTGGTTCGAATTTCTTGACGAGCATCGAGACGATTCAAAAGTACCAGTAATGATTTCAACCGTTTTAAGGGAAGTAAGAAAGTTTTTCGATAGAAACGCAATAATTGTAACTAGCTCAGGTAATGTACAAGCTCAAATGATCCAAGAGTTAGAATTCTACGAGCCTAAAACTTGTATTACCGCTGGAGGATTCTCTACGATGGGATATTGCGTTCCAGCCGCAATTGGCGCAAAACTAGGTTCAATAGATATAGGAAAACCTAATCGTCAAGTCGTAGCACTCGTAGGCGATGGTGATTTGATGATGACGATTTCGGAGCTATCTGTAGCAATTCAATTAGGATTAACCAACATCTTCTTTATAGTCTTAAATAATCATGGTTGGATTGCTATCAAGGATCTTCAACAAACGGCATTTGGCGAAAATCGAGGTTATGGCACTAGTTTTTACGATAAAAGTGGAAATACCTATTCTCCCGATTTTGCAAAAATAGCTGAGGGTTTCGGATGCTATTCTGAAAAGATTTCTAAAAAAGAAGAAATAATTCCCGCATTAGAGCGAGCGACCAAATCAAATAAGCCTATAGTTATAGAAATTCTTGTAAATCGAGATTTTCCTTTTACTGGCTCTCCCGCATGCGGCTGGTGGGATGTACCAATTCCAGATTATCTAACAGAACGTAGAAAGAAGTACGAAGAAGAAATAAAAGGAGAAAAATTATAAATCTTTTTTAATATTATTTATCTTCTGTTGTATATTGATCCTTGAATTTTTCAGAAGCAGGTTCTCCACCAATTCCCCAATGAGTCTTTGGGATTTCGTGAACAATTACTTCTACAGCGTGTTGGGGAACACCTAAGTCAACAAAGACTTTGGTTATGTTTTGTATTACGGTTTTAACTCTTTCATCTCCAAAGCCCTTCCAAACATTTACATGAATAATTGGCATTTTTTCACATCTAATTTATATTATTATGTGATATGATTCAACCTTTTATTTTTACTTTTTTCATAAAAATAAAAAAAAAGAAATTTAATAACCAATTATTATATTGAGTGAGAATTGTTATGAAAGATTTTTTAGAATTATTTGAAGAAAAAAGTATTGATTACATACAATTTCAATTTACCACGATTTTAGGGGAATTTAAGTGTGTTGAATTTCCAGCAAAGATCTGGGAAGATATGAAAGAGGGGGCCGGTATTGACGGGTCTAGTCTTAGTTTTTTAAAAACAGAGCAAAGCGACATGAAAATCGTGCCAGATTTAAACACATTTGCTATACTTCCATGGAATCATAGGGTGGGGAGATTTATTTGCGATATAACCGACAATAACGGAATCGCTTATCCTACCTGCCCAAGAGGGATATTAAAGAGAATTTTAAGTGATGCAAATTCTAAGGGTTATGAATTTCTAACAAGACCGGAATTAGAATGGTATTTACTATCAAACGATCGAGAATTTACTGACAAGGGCGCTTATATGGATGTGCCTCCTAAAGATTCATTTCACGAATTGCGACGCAAGATAACCGATGACATGATTAGTATGGGCATTAAGCTCAAAACTATTCACCACGAAGTTGGACCAAGTCAACACGAAGTAGAATTTATAGCTAATAATGCGTTATATCAAGCTGATAATGTCCAAACAGCAAAAATGATAGTACATATCGAATCATATTGTAAAAATCTAATTTCTACTTTCATGCCAAAACCATTTCCATTAGTAGCAGGAAGTGGTTTACATATTCATCAATATTTGGTTAATGATGGGAAGAATATATTCGCTGATGCTGACCAAGGTGTCAGCGACCTCCTCCGTTACTATATCGGGGGGATTCAAAAACGTGTAGATGCCATATCCGCCATTTTAAATCCTATTACAAATTCTTATAAGCGGCTTATTCCTAGTCATGAAGCACCAGTTTATGTGTCTTGGGGGGTAGGTAACAGAACCGCTTTAATTCGCGTGCCAGGATACGAAAAATCTGCTAGGATAGAATATCGCGCTGGTGATGCGGCCATGAACATCTATCTTGGAACTGCTCTTTTACTTGCCTCTGGCTTAGATGGAATAAAAAATAAAATCGAACCAAACACTCAAATTACTGAAGATATAGACTCTTTAACTGAGGAGAAGCGAAAAACTTTAGGTATTAAAAAATTACCCCAGAGTTTGCAAAAGGCTTTAGAGGCGTTCGAGAACAGTAAATTTATCAAAAAAATCCTTGGAAAACAATTGGTAGATATTTATATAGAAATTAAACGAGAAGAAATCGATCAATACAAAATTGCTAAAAACGACGGAAAAGAAGTCAAATGGGAATTGGATAAGTATTTGTTATTATAGATTATTTATAAATCGCGTAATTTTCTTCTAATTTTTTTTTTAGTTTTAATGAAAAATTAAATCTTACAGCATAAAAATTAAAAATTATATCATCAATTGATTTCTGCTCACGTGTATAATCATAACCTAAGTTTTTTTTCTTATTTTCAATTATCTGTTTAACCAATACTTCAACTTCTTCTTGCGTTTCTTTGGTGGGCTTAATAAAAGGCAAAGAATGGATCCCAGATATTTGAATGCTGTTGGTATTGTTTATAATTCCTTTAGATAGATAATTATATAGAGAACTATTCAATAATCCTAAGAAATATTCAATAGAAATCGATTTGTCCTTTGTGATAAAACCAATTGCCTTATTCGAGTCCCAATAGCAACCTTTTGGCATATAACGGGCGGCTAACCTTGAGCTAATACCGCTAATAACGACTCCTTCTTTTTCAAAATTCACATTACTTGGAATATCGTAAATAGAGATCGACTTTTCGCTCCAATCTAAAGCTTCCATAATAGGTCTATAGTATTGATCTCCTCCACCTCTTTTTAGATAAGGTTTCCATCTCTCTGTTTTCAAATCGTTTCTTAAAATAATTTTGAATTTCTCATTTTGTTTAATTTTTGTATAGTTTTTCTTTCTGAAAATGTCTGCTAGTTCCGTACCTTTAATCGCAGCAATGTATTTCTTATTGTTATGAGTGTGCATTCCAATGTTCCCTTTAATAAAATTATCAAGTCTAGGAGCGTTTTCAAACAAATCAATTATTTGGTCCTCCACTTCAAAAAAAAATATGTTAAAAGGTAAAGATTTATATCTTCTCTGCTTGATTTCGTTTACAACTTGTGGTTTCCAATATTCGTCTTCATTTTTTATTCTCGAAATTATACTCATTAAATTATTATCTCGAACTTGCTCATTGCTATCTCCGGAACGTTTAGTTAAAAAGATAATTGCTGGATAAGTGCTAACGTTCTGTTTATCAAATAAATTAGTTGGTGCGAGTAATATTTCGTTTATTATACAATTATTAAGAATGAATTCTCTTAATTTTTTATGAGTGCTCAAAGTTAAAAAAGTATCGCTCGTGATGAAGCCTAATTTCCCTCCCTCTTTCAAACGCCATATACTATTCACTATAAACATTGAATAAGTTTCGTGAGCGTTGATTTTCCCATAAATTTTTTTTAACTTCAGCCTATTTTCTTTCACGTAACTACTTGCCTTATTTAAGTAAGGAGGGTTACCGACAATAAAATCGAACTCGTTATAGCAATCCGAATCAAACGATATTAAAGTGTCTACTGCTTTAAAGGATATACCTAATTTTTCAATATCTGTTTTATAACAAAGATTCACATCATAAGCAGAAATCTGTGCTTTTTTAATTCCAGCTTTCAATAACGATTTAACAAAAGCTCCAGGACCTACACACGGATCTAATACTTTTTGATTGTTTTTAATTTTACCTAATTTAGATACGATAAAATCGGAAGTTTTTGGAGGTGTTAAGACCGTTCCTAAATACTTTTTATTCGAGTCTATTATTGTTAAACACTTTAAATTTTAATATCTAAATTAAGTTTGGTTATCAAATACTATTAAGTTATCTATGATCATTTCACATAAATTTTTTAACAAAGAACTATCTACTTTATCTACTGTATCGCGAATCGAATGAATATATTTATACGATTCCAGGTCGCCAATTCCTATCCCCTCGAACTTATTCTTTTTTAAATAGTATCCATCCGAATAAGAGCCAAAATATATTTTCTTAGGATTTCTTTTAATTTCTAAACCCTTATTATTATTTAAAAACATATTGTAAATGGATTTAACGTTTCCTGACATTTTTTTACCAGGAAATAAGTATATATTTTTAGCGATCGCATCAAAATTGAAAATTATGGACTCTTTTTTGTTAATATGTTCTAATTTATAACAGAAATTCCGGATTCCCATAGTTCCACATTCCTCAGCACCCGTAAACACGAACCATAAATTGAAATGATTTAACCTAAATTCGGGATTTGAGTAGTAATTTAACAATTCAAGTACGCACGCAATTCCAGAAGCGTTATCAATAGCTCCTTTAGACTTGTTATTTGTGGCGTTTAATAGGATAAAAATTGTGGATATTAGGTTAATTGCTATTGGAAATGCTCCGATGACGTAAAACAATAACGAATATGAAATGAAAATATAGTTCTTGCAAACTATCATAATAATTATTGTAAGGGATGAGAAAACCCAAACTCTTATAGTTCTTATTCTTGCAAGAATCGAAAACCTTTGCCCTTTCGAGTCTAAATGGCAGAAAAATAATACGCCTTTTTCGCGTTTGTTATCATCGATCTTGTTTATTTCTGACTCTTCATTCTTGGGCATTAAACCAAGTTTAACGTAAAGGTTTGCTGAATTTAACTTCTTTCCTATTTTTATGCGTTCTGGTTTTCTTGTAATTGTAAATAAAAAGCCCAATAACAATAAAATAAGTATTGAAGAAATTGGAATAATAATTGTATTAAAATTTAAAAACAACATTAGTAGAAGCGCAAATCCCGATAAAAACGCAATTTGGGGGTAGATTCTTGCATAAAAAGTACTAAATTCGAACTCTTGACTTAATGGTTTAAATTTTAATTGTTCTAGTTTCTTAAATGCTAAATTAAAAGCCTTTCTTTCGTCGTCCGTACCCGATAATCTTGGAAAGGAAAACGATTTTAAGTTTTCTCTTATGCGATTTTCGTCGATCATTTTGATTTCTATCAATTTTTTTAATCTAAATAAGCCCCGTACTTTGCAGAACTTACATTTTTTCTGTATACATTTAAATAACCTTTCTTTACCTTAGGTTCAGGTTTTTTCCAATTTTTTAATCTATTTTTAATTTCTTCTTCTGAAACTAATAAGTTCAATAAACGATTTTCTATATCTATTTCAATAATATCTCCATCTTGAACTATTGAGATTGGTCCGCCTTCAAATGCTTCGGGACAAACATGTCCAATGAAAGGTCCTCTTGTTGCGCCTGAGTACCTTCCATCAGTTATCATTGCTACGGAATCTCCTAACCCCATACCTACTAGAACTGCTGCGGGGATAGATAATTCCCTCATACCCGGGCTTCCTTTAGGACCTTCGTATCTGACGACTAAAACATCCCCTTCTTTAATTTTATCACTCATTAAAGCGTCTTTTAATTCTTCTTCCGTTTCAAACACTTTGGCAGGTCCTTTATGATGTCTCATTTTATAGTCAACTGCACTCTGCTTCACGATTGCTCCTTCTGGCGCTAAGTTTCCTTTTAATACCGCAATACCTCCTTCATTTGAAATCGGATCGTTTAGGTCGCGTATTAACTGATGTTCTAATACTTCAACTTTTTCAAGATATGTTTCTAACGACTCTCCTAAAATATTTACTGTCGATAAATCTAAAAGTTTGGATAATTTCTTGGTAAGAACTTTAACGCTCCCCGCTTCGTGAAACTCTGTGAGGTTATATTCGGAAGCCGGTTTGAATTTAGCCAATAACGGAACAGATTTACTTAATCTATCGAAATCAAAATGGTTTAGAGTGCCGCCAATTTCGTGAGATAACGCACACATATGAAGAATCATGTTAGTGGACCCTCCAAAAGATAAAGCAACTTTGCACGCGTTTTCTATCGATTTATGTGTGATCAAATCTAAAGCGGTAATATTCGTTTCTACCAAATTCATTATAACTTTTCCCGTTTCTTTACTCAATTCTTCGCGTCTCTTTCCTATTGCGCTTGTGGTAGCACAATCAGGTAATGAAAGCCCCATTACTTCAACGATACAAGCCATTGTGTTTGCTGTGCCCATCATATTACACGCTCCTGGAGAACAACAAGTTTCAGATTCAATAAGATAAAACTCTTCTTCATTAATTTTTCCTGCTTTAAATCTACCAATTGCTTCTTTGATATCAGAAGTTACAAAAGTTTTTCCTTTTAACGGGCCGTTGTTGAAATATTTTGGTTTCATAATACCTCCGGTTAAAAATACTGTAGGAATATCACATCTGGCGGCTGCTAAGAGCATACCTGGAATAATTTTATCGCACGAACTTAACATTACCATTCCATCAAATTTATAGGCTTTTATCGTACTTTCAATTGACGCTGCTATTATCTCACGCGAAGGTAAGACAAATTTTGAATAATTGCCTGAATTAGCAATACCATCGCATGTAGCAATTGTATTGAATTCCATGGGGGTGCCTCCTGCTTCTCTTACGCCTTCTTTGACATAACTACTCAACTTCCGTAAATGGATGTGTCCAGGATTAATCTCATTCCATGAATTAACGATTGCTATATGTGGTTTGGCTAAATCTTTATAAGAATAGCCGCAACCACGAAATAAAGCTCTGGAATAAGCTTTTAAAGGATCTAAATCTTCTTTTTCTGCTGGCATTTTAAGTTCTACTACGACTTATTTATATATTTTAAATTTAATGTTCCTTCTAGATATTATCCGAAAACCAACTATTTTTTAAAAATTTTTGTTTAATAGTAATTTAGAACATTTTTAGAAATAGAGTTATATATATTAAATTAAATCTTTTACTAATTGTCATGTCATTGAAAGTAGGGATAATTGGGACTGGCGTTATTTTTGATCTTAACATATTAGGATATTTAAATAATCAAGATGTAATGATTACTTGCCTATGCAATAGAACTTCAGAAAAAGCAAAAAGAAAAATCAAACAATTCAATTTAGATAAAAACATCAGAATATATTCTGATTATAAAGAAATGTTGGATAAAGAGGAATTGGACATTGTTGAAATCCTCCTACCTCATCACCTACACGCCGAAGTAACGATTTACGCTGCCAGGAAAGGAGTAAAAGCAATCTCAGTCCAAAAACCCATGGCTTTAACGCTAGATGAAGCAGATAAAATGATTGAAGCGTGTAAAGATTCCGGATCAATTCTTTCGATATACGAGAATTTCTTTTTTGCCCCCCACATATTAAAAGCCAAAGAATTAATCGATTTAGATTATATTGGCGATCCCTCATCAATTCGAATAAAAATTGCGATGGGAGGTAAAGGGGGTTGGAATGTCTCTACAAGTTCAAATAAATGGAGGGAAGATCCAAAAATGGTGGGAGGCGCCGATACGGGCTCACCAGTTTTACTTGATAACGGTTGGCACGCTTTTTCTTTGGCTTCATGGTTATTTGGGGAAGAGATTGAAAAAGTTTTTGCTTGGACAGATAACTACAAAGGCTTAGATGCTCCCGCATATGTAATGTTCAAGTATAAGCAAAGTAGGGAACATGTCATACCCCAATACGGTCATATGGAATTTTCTTTAATGCCAGACATGGAAATTCCTTCAAATTATTACCCCACAGATGAATTTATTGAAATTATCGGCAGTCGAGGAATTATGAAAATAAATCAAGGAACTTCTATTGGAAATAAGATGTCAGAGTCAGAAATTTTTGTTCCAATAGTGCTAATTCGAGATGGTAAAGTAGAAACTTACACTGATATTAAAAAAGATTGGAAATATAGCTTTATAAATGCGACAAATCATTTTATTGATGTTGTAGAAAGTAATAAAGAACCAATATTATCGGGTGAGCAAGCAATAAAAGTTTTGAAATTTAATTTAGCAGCTATAAAATCTACTCAAATTGGGAAGGAAGTAATTCTTGATGAATTTAATTAGAATGCAATCTTGTGTAATGTTTATTGCTCATATTGGTATTTAAAAATCCTAGTTTTTAACCCGTTTTTTATTCCATCCCTTAAATCTCTACGAGATCTCCTGTAATATTTATTCAAACCACTTTCGTCTAAGTCAAGTGGTGCTTCTACTATACAAGATCGGTTTTTTTCATTTTCTGGAGTAATTTCATCCCAAAAGATCGGTCGTTTTTGCTGTTGAGATATATAAGGCATCTTAGCAAATATACATAAGTCTCTCCCTTGTTCACCGGTATAAATTGGTTCACCTCCTTTTCGAATAACTTTGATAAAGTGCTCAGTCGAATTTATAAAAGAATACCTCCAATCTCTTGGTAAATTTTCTCCGTATGTTTTGACTTCTCCATCTCTATAAACAATTATCGGAGGAAATTGAGGTGTTTTGGATATAAAGTTCCCTCCTGAAGTACATTGATTTAACCACATCATGCCATTCGTCCCCGATATTTCAATGTACTCGTCACAATCGTAATAATTACTTGGATAATAAATGTTAGGAGCAAGAGTGAACTGCATCGAACCATATTTTGGAGTATCATTATCGTTTTTACTTGGATATTTCCAAAAAATTATACTTGGTGAATCCATAACGGTCGAAAAATAATCTATCCAACCAAAAACCCTTTCAACTCTTTCTTGTCCCATAAGCCATAGAGCCGCTGAAAATTTATGGATTCCGTCGTCATAAATCCAAGGCCCTCCACCACAAGTATCTACTTGAAAACGCCAAGTAAGTGATTTAACCCCTCTTGGCATACTTGGTCCGCCCGTACCAATGCTATTTATTCTAAAATTTAAAAGTTCTCCAATAGCTCCGCTATCTAATAATTCTTTTGCTCTTAAATAAACTGGATAAAACCTAAAATTCTCAAATAACTTAAGTTTTACATTCTCCTCGTTGCAAACTTGAATCATTTTATCGCAATCAGTTATAGTATGAGCCATTGGTTTTTGCACTGAAATTCCGGGAACTCCAGCTTTAGCACAGTATTCGGTCATAGGGGCGTGTAGGTGGTGAGGTGTTAAAATCTCAACAATGTCGAGATCTTCCCGATCAATCATCTTTTTATAATCAGTATAGATTTTAATGGTTCGTAATCACCATCTTTCTAATTTTTCACCAGCTGTTTTTAAATCAGTATCACACACAGCAACGAGTTCCGCGTCTTGAGAGCGAATATATCCTAACACGTTTAAGTTTGCGATGTCACCGCAACCAATTATGCCTACTTTTAGCATGTTTAAAACGAAGAGATAGATTTAATATTATTTTATTAAGTTTGCTCAAAATTAAAAAGTTTTAGATAGAATTGATGTAAATTAATTTCTAAATTCAAAATTTATATAGATATATTTTACTTCCGTACATTCTTAAAAAATAAAACTTTAAATAAACTTAAATCGTAATCTATAACTGTAACCTTATTTAAAAAAAAAAGGTAAAAATTAAAAATGGTTGACGAGAATTTACTAAAAGAATTAAAAGAAATGAGAGAAAAAGGTTCAAGCCAACCTTCTGACGCTCTTAAAATGTATGAGTTTGTTAAGCAAATGGTCGAGGAAAGCGAAGATTTAAAAGAAGAATTAGAAGATATCGATCCTATGGCAGTTCAACTCGTAGTGACTGATGTTAATTATAAATATTGGGTTAAACTGGGAGAAGGAAAGATCGATTATGGCGAAGGAGAGGCTAGTGACCCGAGCGTTACCATGTCTGCATCAGGAGCAACTTGGGCAGGTTTATCCTCTGGCGAATTAGATTCTACTAGCGCGTACATGTCTGGGGATCTAGTTATAGAAGGCAACCTTCAAGATGCTATCGCCTATGGGGAAGTTGTTAGCCTAGCTATGGAAGAAGGAGCAGAATATTTTGAAGATTAAATCTTCAATTATTATTTAAACATAATTTCACATCTTTTTTTTTATCCTTTTTTTTCAACCTAGCAAATTAAAGTTAGAGGCGTTAAGATAAAGATTGCTTACTTTATTGGTAAAAATATTTAAAACTTATAACTCTCTTTCATAAAAGATTAAAACCTTGATAATTTTAATTTTTTAACCAACTTTTCTTAATTTTTATCTATTATCAAAAAGATTTTGCGATTATGGTTGAGGATGCTAGCCCCAGGGAGTTATTGGGATTTCGATTAATTGGTTATTCAATGGGAGATTTTGGAATATCATTAATAAATATATTATTCGCGACCTTTATTTTCCAATTTTATGTATATACAATTAATCTTAACTCAATTCTTGTCTCAATTGGAATTTCAATGCAATTAATT
>JAUWHC010000263.1 GCA_030606095.1 Promethearchaeota archaeon
AGTTTTTAATCCATTAGACGCCAGAATAGCTCCAGAAGCTGTACCTCCAACTCCACCACCTATTATAACAACATCATATTTTGACATCTTTTATCACATCTCTTATATTTTAATTATATACTTTTTTATCTAATATTACTCCAAAATAAAACATTTAAACAATTAAACGTTTAGAAAAAGATTTTTTTATAAAAAATAACTTTGAATTAGTTCATAAGAAGAGCACTAAAAAGGGAATAATAAATAACCACATCATAGGGTTCCAGAAAAACTAAATTTAAAAATTTTAAATAAAAAGAGTTACAAATAAGGTTGATCTCGAATTTTTTTGCGAGCTCCGAATTTTTTGGCTCGGATATTCCAACCTAGATTTCCCATTTTTGTATAAAGGCTAATTGGCATGAACTTTTTTCCTACAAGCTCTATAGCTTCTTCTGGAATTTTTTTTCCTTCTGATAAAGCTTGCGCTGCAATATCAAATCCTTTTATTACATTTCTCACCATTCCTCCGCGTTCATCTAAGGATTTACCACCAAATACCCCACCCATTCCAAGAGCTAAAGCCCCTTTCCACTCAAATCCTACTTCACGAGCAAATATTTTACAGATTGACCCCGCAACATTATTATGTTGTGTTTCTGGAAAACCACAGTTGATTATCACGGCAAATCCTTGTTTTTTCGGATTGCTCTTTGACTGTCTATGATCAACAATGAGTTCCAGCGCTTTAGTAACCCCAGCAGGCAAACAATCAATGTAAAGAGGGAACGCTAAAATTATGAGATCAGCATCCTCCACCTTAGAAAGTAATTTTTTCTGCCCATCTTCTTTTTTAACGAGTTTATAGAGATATTCCGTATCTATAGATAACCCTAATTCCTCTAACCTTGAGGTTAAAGAATTTCCAAGAGAAACAGAACTGCTTAATGAGCCCTTAGGACTACCAACAAGTAATAAAGCTTTTTCATATTTTTTCATAATATCGCCTCTACCTCTCTTAATACATTATTAAAATTATTAACGAAATCTAGCGAATCTTGACCTCTTGTGTATATCATCGCTTGTTGATATGGGCTCCACATGTTAATAAAATTGCGAACAACTAAAGTTTTAAAAACTTCCTCTTTTTCAACATCAGGTTTATCTAAAATTCCTATACCTAATAACGCTGATTCTTTTTCGTACCTCTTTTTGTGGTGAACTTCCCCATCAATTTTCGTAAAATAAGGTAAAACTCGAGAGATTTGACGATCTAATGCCTTCTTTAGAATTGACGAGTACCCCCCAAAAACTATTGGAGTAATATATATTATAAGATCGGCGTGAACCATCTTCCTTACAATGGTTTCTTCATAATCTTTAATTACGCATTCACCGGGCGTTTGAACCCAACATCCAAAACAACCAGTACAATACGCAATATTTTTATCTTCAAGAACTATTGAAGTTTCATCCCAATTTAACTTTTTAAGTTCTTCCAGCATTATTTCGTGAATCTTCGCCGATTCACTGTCGTCCGATTTACTTCCAATTAAAATTAACGCTTTCATTTTTGTTGTCAACAAGATTTATTTTTGATTTATTTTAAATTTTATTTGATAATTGAAATCTATAATTCCTTAATTAAAAAAAAAGAGTAGACCAGTATTTATCAATTATTATACAAACCATTGTTTCAATTTTACACTTATTTCTAAGAACGGTGTGAAAATTCAAACGCCCATCCATCTATTAGTAATATTAAATTAACTATTTTAGCTCCTAAATAGAAATCATTAAAAATAGTAAAGGCAAATTATTAAATAGAAAAAACACAAAACTTTAGAATTATTTAAGGTGAAATTTATGATTGAAGAAAAAGAGATTTATAGGCAATTACAGCAACGTTTGGACGACTTGCCAGTGGGCTTTCCACCAACTAAATCTGGTGTTGAAATCGATCTTTTAAAGATATTATTCACACCAGAAGAGGCTAAAATTGCGAGTAAACTAAACTTACTACCCGAACCCCTTAAAAAAATTCATCATCGTATTAAAAAAATGGGAATATCTATTACTGAACTGGAAAAAATTTTGGATAGAATGGTAGAAAAAGGAATAATTATAGGAGGAGATATTTTCGATAGTAAAAGAGAAGAAATGACTTATAGTAATTCGTTATATGCTCCTGGAATTTTTGACTTCCAACTAAAAAAACTCACTAAGGAGTTAGTAGAAAACCATCATAAGTATATAGATGAAGTTCTTTCAAGTGAATTTGTTGATAAAAGTATTCCGTCCACATTAAGAACTATCCCCGTAGAAACAAGTTTAACGCCTGAGCATCACGTGGGTAACTACGATAACATTAAAAAGCTAATAGAAAACTCAGATGGACCATTTGCAGTAATGGATTGTATCTGTAGAAAAAGTGAGGCTCTTATGGGAAAACCATGCAAGAACACAACTCTCCTTGAAACCTGTATTACACTGGAAGAGGGTGCTATAAATACGATCCAGTTTGGTACCAGTCGAGAAATTGATAAGCAAGAAACAATAGAAATTCTAAATAAAGCACAAGAAGAAGGGTTAATTCTCCAACCCACTAACGCTCAAAAACCGTTAGCCATCTGCGCTTGCTGTGGCGATTGTTGTCATTTCTTAACAACTATGAAAAAACTTCCGCGACCTGTAGACTATTATACTACTAACTATTATGTTGAAGTTGACGAAGATTTATGCGAAGGGTGTGGTATTTGCGTTGAAAAGTGTCAAATGGACGCTTTAACTCTTGTGGACAATGTATCTCAAGTGAATTTGGATTTCTGTATTGGTTGCGGCAATTGTGTGCCAAGCTGCCCTTCTGGTGCAATGCTCCTTGTAAAGAAATCCAAAGAACTCGTGCCTCCTAAAGATGTTAAAAAATTATATACAAAAATTCTAATAAAGAAAAAGGGCTTTATAGGAACCTTGAAAATGCTGGGACGAATAATATTGGGTATGCGAATTTAAAAGAAAATTATTTTAATTTACTTAATCTTTTCTCTTATATTGTTATGGTTAATCATCGTTTATTAGTGCAATTGCGGAATTAGCTGCAACTACTTTTTGGAGCATTTTAAACGCGTTGTTAGAAGTTGAAAAGGTTTTTGCATTATATTTTTCAACTAAATCTGTGAGTTCTTCGTCAAATATTCGCACAAATATTTTGATATGAGGATAATGTAAATTAATTTTAGAAGTTAGATAAAGCGATTCGTCAAATTCGGATTCTTGCTTCCAGCAAATAAATACTTGAGTAACTTCTTTCAAGTCTACATGAACGCGTATATCACTTAAAAAACAAGCGAATTCATTAATGATGTGTAATTTATCATTTACTTCAAACTCAATACCATCGTGTATATCGTCAAAAAGATAAATTTCGCGTTCTGGTTGCAAAGAAATGTGATATGCAATTCGATGTGTTAAATTATCGCGTCCAATTACAATTGCCTTTCCTGTTTTATTTTTGGTCCATTTTTGGATGTCATCCATTGCCCATTTTGAAGTGGAAAATGGAATTGCGTTTAAAGGTGGCCGTTTAAGATATTCTCGCACATGGTCTTCAAATGCACGTACGTAAATTGGGCATATTTCGTTGACTTTGCGAATCTTTTCTGTGCAAATTATTACTATTCTAACATCATCTGAATTTATAAAAATTTCCCTAGCTCGTTTTACGCTCGCAAATGCAATGTTAGTTGTCTCAGTAGGGTCACCAACGACTACTGGATACCCCATGCTAATTAAATCTTCGACTAATTCTAGATTATCCTCTATGATACAAAATCTTTCCTTATTATCAATACAATATTCAATTATTCTCTCAGATATATGGTTAAATCCAATGATTACAGTATGGTTGCGCTTGTGTTTAGCGAGAATTCTACTGGTAATAACAGGGTTATATTTTTCCATTAATTCCCCCATAATAAATCCAAAAACAATCACCTCTAATAAAATCGGCCATACTAAGGCGTAAAAATTAGTGAAATCCCCAGCACTTACTGGACGGCGTACAGTCAAGGAGTATAGGATGTACTCCCAGAAACTATGATTGGGAATAATAATAATGAAAGAAATAAAACCGCTAAACCAAAATAAAAATAGAAAAACAAACTGTAACTTGTATTGCTTAAGTTTAAGCTCAATTTCAATTAACAAGTTTAGGATACTCATAAAATAAGATAAAACACTCCAATATAAAAAAGATTTGATCTTATTCCTATATATTAAAATATTTAAAACGAGTTTCAAACTAGCTTGTAAGCTATTCTTTAAAAACAATTAAATAAAATATAATAATATTGAATATTATTAAATATATTTAAACTCAAATTGAGGAATGTAAAATGATTGTATTGATAGCTGCTGTAATAGCCGTTGTTTTATTTACGGGGATGAGCGTTTTCCAGTTACTGCTTGTACTAGGTCTACCTTTGGGTCGTCTAGCTTATGGTGGGAAATATGAGAAACTTCCTTCTAAAATGAAAATAATCAGCTTAATAGGTATTGTAATTTTTATATTCGCATCATTATCAGTATTAGAGCGGGCAGAAATAATAACCATCTTCAATAATCCAATGTTTGTTACGGTTTTCGTT
>JAUWHC010000025.1 GCA_030606095.1 Promethearchaeota archaeon
AGAAATCGGTGGTTTCTGGATCGTCAATTTTCGGATTCCAACCGAAAAGCATTTTTGCTGACCTTCCGTGGTGTATCACGTACCATTTCATAACATTGAGCTTTAGATCCTCATCAGTTACAGATTCTAATTGCGGTTGGAAACGGTGGAAGCCGTGTCTTACCGATGTAGCGTCGGGATAAACATGCATATTTTTCATCCACCCAGCATCTTCTCCTCTACTAGAGAAAATCGTTATAACCCCTTCTATCCAATGGTACTCCAATGGCGTCCTCCTCTTTTTTCCAGTTATTCTTCCCTTTGTCGTTAGAACGAGAAATATCCTTCCAAAACCAAAAAGGGGGAAAATCCTTAGTCGGTATAAAGGAAGGACTATAAATTTATTTGCTATTCTCCACTTTCGAAGCGTTTTTTTCCTAATATTCTCATCTTCTTGAATTAAATTAGAAAGCGGAGAACCTGGTCTCGGTAAAAGTTCTTCTTCGTTTGATTTAACCTTTTTTGAGGTAGTCATTATGTATCGTCCATTTAATTTTTTTTTATTATTCTTACTAATATATGCTTAAAACGATTTATAGTTATAGTTAAGTATTATATAAAAGATTTTAAACGAAGTAATTTTTAACAACTAGCAATGATTTTAATTTCAATCATATTTTTGGTAATAGGCTTTATAGGGCTAACAATAGGGTCAAAATTCATAATAATCGGACTCGAAAATATTGCCGATCGCTTACATATTAGCCATATAATGGTGGGTCTCACGATTTTAGCGATTGGGACCAGTTTACCAGAAATTGCCGTGAGCGTAATGGGCGGTTTTGATAAGCTTTTAGGTATAGACCCAAATATTGATGGAATAGTCATTGGAAATAAAGTAGGGTCTTTTTTAACTCAAATCACTTTAATTATTGGAATTTTAGCGGTGAGTCAGCCACTCTTCGTTAGTAAATGGGAATTGAGAAGAGAAGGTCCTATGCTTTTCATCTCTTTATTGATTTTTCTTATTTTTTCCCTTGATGGAGTTATTACTCAATTTGAAGCGTTATTAATGATAATTTCATATTTCTTATACCTCATATTAATAATCTGGAGTGAAAAGCGCTTGGCAAGAGCTAAACCGGAAGTTCGTCTTGCTGATAAAGAACGCCTAGATCCTATGAGTTTTGACGCAATTGAGAGCCCTCACGCACCATCGTCCCTTTTTAAAGATATCAGTTTTACTTTAATTGGTCTTCTAATTTTATTAGTCGCAGCAGAATTCACGTTACTCTCTGCTCACGATTTAGCGAGGGAGTTAAACATTCCCGAAAACGTAATAGGAATATTAATCGTTGGCTTTGGTACAAGTTTACCAGAGCTAGTAGCTGATTTAATGGCTATAAGGAGAGAATCTTATGGAATCGCTATAGGTGATATATTAGGTTCCAATATATGTGATATTTTATTAGCTACAGGTTCAGGAGCAATAATAGTTAATTTTAATGTACCGATGGTAATTCTGATTTTCGATCTTCCAGTTCTCTTTTTAGCTTTAGCAATTATGCTATTTCTGTTATGGCGCGAAAAAGTATTAAAAAGATGGGAAGGAGGGTTATTAATTGCTTTTTATGGCATTTATGTAATTGTGAAATTATTATTCTTTCAAATCTAAAGCGCAATTGTTAGCAACTATAGCTTTTAATACTTTAAATTTAATAATAATAATTGATTTTTATTGAAATTAATTGAAATTCATATCTAAACAAAATTTCGATTTACTTAGTTTATATAATTAAACATCAAAAAATAATAATTTAAAAAAACAAGAATTATATTATTGTTTATCTAAATGATATTATTTAAGAAAATAAAAAATTGGGGATAAAAAATTCAAATAGAGCAGTTACAAAATTCAGAATGGGGAAAACGCATTTTAAACATGAAACAAAAAGTAATTAGGCAACCTCGTGAAATATGTATCGAGAGAGCTATATTAATTACGGAATCTTATAGAAAAACAAAAGGAGATTTTCCTGTAATTCGATTTGCAAAAGCCATCAAACATATCTTGCAAAATATGACGATTAAAATTTGGGCTGATGAAGTGATTGTAGGTAACCGTTGCTCAAAATTAGTAGGGACGCCATTATACCCTGAAATTAGAGTGGATACTTTAGAGCAAGATTGTGACTCTTACAATTCACGTTTAGTCCAACCACTTTTCTTGTCTGATGAAGATAGACAAATCTTAAAAGAAGATATCATTCCCTATTGGAAACATGAGGATCAAACAGTTCAAGAGAGGTATTATGGTTATTTGAACGATGATGAAAAATCCATTCGGGAAAAATTATTATTTATTGGGGATGCGGAACTTACGAATGGTGTGGGTCATTTTTTCCCGGGTCATGAAAATGTTTTAAAGTATGGAATCAACGGCTTAATCCAAAAATCTGAAGAAAAATTAAATGGTCTAGTTGAATTAAAATCAGAAGAAATTGATAAAAAAATGTTTTTTGAATCCATTATTATAGTATGTAATGGAATAAAAGAATTCATTAAGAGGTTTTCAAAATTAGCTAATACCTTGGCAACAAATGAGCCAAATCTAGAACGCCAAAGAGAACTTTTGGAAATTTATGAAGTATGTTATAATATCTCCGAATATCCGCCAAATTCGTTTAATGAAGCATTACAACTCATTTATTTTACTCATATAATATGTTGTTTAGAGGATGGTGGTTTCGCAATAAGTATAGGGCGTTTAGACCAATATTTATATCCATACTATAGCAAAGATAAGATGGAGGGAAGGATATCGCCCGAAAAAGCTCAGTTTTTAATTGAAGGCTTTTACATAAAACTTGCAAGCTTATGGAACTATCTGCCTACCCAGGGTATTGTAGCTTCAGAAGGGCCACCAATTGCCGCAAATGTAACTATCGGAGGGCTTGATTGTAATGGAAAAGACGTAACAAATGAGTTGACTTTTATATTATTAGGCGCATACACCAATCTTAAAACTGTACAACCAACATTTTCTATTAGAATCCATAAGAACACACCGGAAGATTTGCTTGTTAAAGTTACTGAAAGCATAAAATCAGGTACCAGTATTGCTTTATTTAACGATGATGTAATAATTAGCGGACTTATAAATCGTGGTTTTACTCTTGAGGATGCTCGAGAATATGCCTTGGTGGGATGTGTGGAACCACAACATCCACATAAATCATTTGGGTCAACTAATTCGAACCAAATAAATGTTGTAAAATGCTTAGAATTGGCACTAAACGCGGGAATCGACATGTTTACTAGAAGGGAATATGGAGCAACTAAAGAAACTAAAATTATATCTTATGAAGATTTATGGGATGCTTTTGCAAAAGAAATGAAATATTTTATTAAATATATGGTTTCAATGATGAACTCTCTTGATAAAGCAACAGCTGAACTTGCTCCACAGCCATTCTTATCTGCAATTACTGACGATTGTATTGAAAAAGCACTAGATATTACAAAAGGCGGTGCTATTTACAACTTTACGGGCCCCCAGTTAATTGGTTTAGCTACAGTAGCAGATAGCCTCGCTGTAATTAAGAAGCTAATATTTGAAGAAAAAATGCTTCCTTTTGAAGTATTAGTTGATATGCTTAAAAAAAATTACAGAGGGTCTTTTCAAGGAAAAAAAGGAGAGGAATGGAGGCAAATCTTCATTAATAAAGTTCCAAAATTTGGAAATGATATTGATTTTGTTGATTCAATTGCAGCAGACGTAGTAAAATTATATTGCGATGAAATTTCGAAGTATGAAAATTATCGTGGAGGAAAATTCAATCCAGGACTTTATTCAACTTCTTTTCACTTAGCATTGGGTTTTTTTACAGCGGCATCAGCTAATGGTAGAAAATCAAGAGAAACCCTCTCTAATGGTGTTGGTCCTACTCATGGTCACGATAAGAACGGTCCTACTGCCATTCTTAATTCAGTTAAGAAATTAAACAACGAATTATTAACTAATGGTAATTCTCTAATTTTAGCATTTCACCCAAATACAATAAAGCCTGATATTTTTATACCTATGATTCGATCATTTTTTGTACCTCACGGTGGTCTACAAGTACAATTTAACGTTGTTGGCAAAGACGTACTATGTAATGCTCAAGAAGATCCTGAAAATTACCGCGGACTAGTCGTAAGGATTGCGGGTTATTCAGTTTTATTTACAGAATTATCTAAAAATGCCCAAGATGAAATTATTGCTCGAACTCAATTTTAATTACAATTTTTTAAAATCCTAAAGCAAAAGTAATATTATAATCAGAACCATCTTTATAATAATTTAAATATATATTGATATCTATTATTCGTGTTATTTAATATTCATAAGGTGTAATATTAAAATGTCATTATTCGAATTACTTCCCGCTTTTATTGGTTATATCATGTGTGGATTGGCAATTATTCACGCATTACTTGATGCGCGCGAAAACCGTGTACAACGATTATTGATGTTAGTAACTTTATTCGCTTTTGGATTCTTATTGGAATTAATGGGAGTTATTACGGGGCATTATGTATACGCCCCGGAGGCCGTCATGCTTTTGGGGCACATTCCCTTATCAGTTACCTTTGCTTGGGTAGGGATCATCTATAGCGCTATGATAATTGGCGAACGTTTAAAACTTTCTTTATGGCACCGAATACTTACCACTACTTTAATAGCCCTAAGTTTAGATTGGGGCATGGACCCAATTGCTGCTGAATTCGGATTGTGGACCTGGTCGTATTCAGGTGACTATTTTGGCGTTCCTGGGTTTAATTATATCGGTTGGTTTTTCATTCCAGTCGCTTATTTAATACCATATGGGTTAAGCCGGAATAAAGAGAGCAAGAAATTTCAATTATTGACTATTAATGAAGTAGATGAAAACAATTCCTTAGGACGAAAATTATACACGTGTTTGGCAGTAGTCCCAATAGCAATGGGGGTCTTATTCGTTGTAGGAACGATTTGTAGAATAGAACTTATATACTACTTGAATGGGATAATTCTATTGATTTGGATGCTTTTTACCGTCGTATTTGCTGCAGGAACGATCGTATGGAAGCGTGAAAACCTAAAACATTTCAAATGGTTTGACCTAATCCCTCCAACGATTCTATTGTTTATCGCTTATTTTTACTTGATTTTTAGTCTCGCTCTAGGTTATTTCAATTTGAGTTTACTTATGCTTTTTACGACGATTCCCCTGTTACTTGCATTTGTTTTCACTCTGCTAAAGAAACGGGATTAACTGATAAATGTAGTTTTTTAAAATTTTATTAAATCCAATTTTTTTTTTGCTTTTCTCTTACGATGTTTCAGCAAAATGGAGTACATACTTGTTAAAAGTAATCGAACGGGAGATGACAGTTATATTTATATATTTTTATCTTATTTGAAAATCTTTATTCTGGTAATGGGGGGCAACCTTTAACATGGATTCCTGAAATAATATTTTTTGCGCATTCACCAAATAGAATTATATCGCCTTTAACATTATTACAATTCTCCATAGTTTTGCCCATAATATATGATGTTCTCTGCTTTTTAAAATATGAAGAAAGAATCTTAACCGCAATTCCTAATATATATAATTTTTTTAGTTTTTTGGGTATAAGGTATTCATATAACGCAACTATACATCCGCTACAACAGTCATTAATATAAACATCAATTTTTCCGAAAGTAAATTTATTTTTATATGGTTTCCAGTTCGCTAATTGACGAAATTCACCAATAATTTCATAATTTAATTTTTCTTTAGGAACTAATGCTTTAAGATAAGGGATTTCGTTAATATCTATTCCAACTAACTTTGCGCAGATAACATCAACTAAAATAGGATTTTTAGCACATAATAATAAATCAAATTTATATTTTTTAGATTTAAGGTCTCCAGTACAATCTTGACATATTGTGGCATCTACTAAAGTTAATTCTGGGTTAAAATCTACTAAACTTGGCAAATTACTATGCAAACCTTCTCTATGGAATTTTTTTTTATCTTCACGGGTTAATAAACCTTTTAAATTTTTAATAGCACAGGTTAGAATAGCCTGAGGATGTCCTTTTAATACGGGTAAATTTATAAGGCAACGATTATCTAAAAGTTCTGGGACTTTAAAGTTATAATCGGCTTTCTTGTATTTTGTATGATAAATATCAACCAATGATACTTCTGGAAATTTTTTTACTAATTTTTTATATCCCGCGTATTCGAATAGTTCCATAGGTTCCTTTAAATATAAGCTAGGTCCTTCAGCGATAATAATCCTTTTAGCTGCGTAATTTTTTATTAATAATTCGATTAATTCATCAACAATTTTGACATTAGTGATATGGCCCGAGCCAGATTTATATTTGGAACAAATATTTGGCTTTAAAACGAATTCTTTTGAACTAGGCTTGAAATTAATCGTTTCTAAACAATATCTAATTTTCTCTTTTAGATTTTTAGAATTTGTAATAACAATTTTTTCGATTTTAATTACCTTCTTGTTATTATACTTAATTAAGAATTTTTTTTTTTTTTTATACACCTATTTGGTAATAATAAATCAGCTTTATTTTCATTATTATTGAAATTGAATACTTTTCTTGGGCATACATGAATACACATCATACATCCTATACATTTTTCTCGAGCGATATTGGTTTTACCATAATTCTTAAAGTTAATAGATTAATATCTTAAATGAATTTTTCTGCTTTTTTTCCAACGATTTCATTTAAATATGTGACAAATGATATTATCATATTTGAGTTTCTTAATATTAATATTATCAGATTTGTAAGAATTTCCCGAAGTGAAAATTATTACTGAAAAAAAAAAAGCTTTCAAGGAAAAAAAAAAGAATTTTAGTTTTGATTGGTAGTGGAATATATGTTATAATTATAATGCCAATTATTGGAATTCTTGTTTCAATGGCGGTGGATAATCTCTTAAATTTACCAAAAATAATATCTCCACCTTATAATCTTATTATAGCGCCCATATTTTTTATCATTGGATTCTTCTGGGCAATATGGTCGAATATTGAAATATATAAGAGGGGGAGCGGAAGTCCAGTTCCATTTAAAGACACACATACGCTCAGTGTGGTTGCGAGTGGTCCTTATAAGTATACAAGAAATCCTATGGTTTTTGGATATGTATTGATCTGGATTGGTTTAGGAATTATAATAAATTCATTCTTTTTGACAGTGGGATTTTCATTAATAATATTAATACTTCTGATTTTAGTGGTAAAGCTTTGGGAAGAAGTAAATTTAGAGAAACGTTTTGGCAACGAATATTTGGAATATAAGAAGAATGTTTCGTTTATTATCCCCTTTCTGAAAAAAATAAAATAACTTAAAATTCTGGTTTTAATTCTCTTAATAGCAAAAAATGTTTAACATAATTGGGTTAAAATAAGTTATAAGGTCTTAATTATTAGATTTAGAAAGATTTTTTGTTTGATTTAGTTAGATCCTATATTTAAATAAATGTTGATTGCACCCTTTTAGGTAAGACTAAAAATTTTAATATCATGTATTTATTATATTATCAAAAAGGAGGAAAAAAAGTTGAGTTCTGATATAGATTCAAGTTACTATGTTGATAATAAACCAAAATTAATGAAGCAATTTGGAAAGGCAATAATTTTAACAGAAAGTGTTTTAAAGCAATATTATGGAGAAGAAAAAACTGAAAATCTAATTTCTGATATTAAAACAGAGTTTGATAACCTTTTACCTGAAATTCCTTATATTGGAGGTAAAAAAAACGGATTAACATTTAATTTGGTGGGTAGTGCCTATGGTTTAGCAACTATAAAGGTTTTGGAAAGAAAAGGACAATCGGAACGAGATATAGGAAAAATTTTGTATGAAATGAACGAATCATTTTATAAATCAAAATCACCTTTTTTAAAGTGGTTATATCCTAGAATAATATTTTCAAAGTTTATTTTTAAAAGGGGTAAAAAGAAGACAGAGAAGTCTCAGTTAAAAAAATATCCAGAGGATTGGGTATTTGAAATGGTGAAGGGTGATGGTGTTAATTTTGATGTTGGTATTAACTATACTGAATGCGGCATATGTAAATTTTATGAAAAGATGGGCGCAAAAAAGGATGTACCATATTTATGTTTAACTGATTATGCGATGGCTAGGGTGTTTGGGATTGGTCTAATAAGAACTCAAACCTTAGGAAATGGAGCTCCTGTTTGTGATTTTCGATTCAAGAAAAATTATAAGACCCCTTCAGGGTGGCCTCCTGATAGTTTGGAAGAATTTAGAATGAAAAAAGTAGATTAATAATAAAAGAGGTGGAATTGTTGGAACTTTTTCCTGCATTTGAAATTGGATGGTTAAACGGTTGGATTTTTATGGTTATATTTTTCTTAATACTTGGTATAGTCATTAAGACATGCCCAAAAGAAGTGATAACTAGACTCTACGATAATAAAGGATGGACAAAAACACAATACATATTTACAAAATTGGCAAAATTATGTGCTTTAATTCATTTAATTCTTGTAATTTTTACACCATTAAACATAGAATCGATTGAATTTATGATTGGAATTATTATTTTTTTAATAGGAACAATCGGATTCGTTATTGCTGTTACAAATTTTAAAAAAGCACCTTTAGATAAGCCAATTACTTCTGGATTATATAAAATCTCACGAAATCCTCAGATAATGACATTATTTCTCGTTAGTTTTGGAACTTCTTTAATGATAGGTTCTTGGATAGCAATAATAATTATAATAGTTTCCGCAATTTTCCTTCATTTTAGGATTTTAGGTGAAGAGAAGAGACTTACTCAGCAATATGGTGATTCTTTTTTAGAATATAAGAAAAAGGTACCACGATATTTTATATTTTTTTAAAAACATACAGAAATGGTGATAAAAATAGAGTTTATTCCAAAGTTAGAATTAGGATGGTTTAATGGATGGATATTTCTAATGGTTCATGTTTTAATACAAGCAATTTTTATACAAACGTGTTCAAAAGAAGTAAAAGTAAGATTATTTGATAGAGGAATGGGATGGACTAAAACACAGAAGACTTTTACTCTAATTGGTAAGGTTTTTGGTCTTATAAATATTATTCTGATAATTTCTTCGCCGCTAAAATTTGGATCTATTGAGTTCATTATTGGATTGATAATTTTCTTAATAGGATTAACTGGATTAGTCATATCAATATTAAATTTTAAAAATGCGCCATTTGATAAACCTATTACTAAGGGTTTGTATAAAGTATCGCGTAATCCTCAAATAGTAACGGTTTACATAATTATTCTTGGTTATACACTTCTAATTGGCTCGTGGTTATCGATGATCATTCTTTTATTTTCTTTCATGGGTCAGCATTTCAGTTTATTAGGTGAAGAAAGAAGACTTACTGAACAGTATGGAGATTCATATTTAGAGTACAAGAAAAAGGTGCCAAGATATTTTTTGTTTTTTTAAAAGTAAGATGTAATAAATAATATGATATAAAACCAGAGAATTTCGATGATTGAAAATAATATCGTTAATGCTTTTCTAATAATAGTTATAATTTTATTTTTACTTGGATTGGTAGTTCCATTGATTTTAATCAAGAAGAGAGGGAAAGACCCTCACGGTATGCATGATGGATTTTCGATATTAAGTAAGTTAACTTTTTTAAGTATCTCTCTTTGGATAATTTACATTCTTCTAAGAATTTTATTCAATGAAGTGTGGGGAAATTTCTGGACATTTGATTTATTAAGCTTTGATTTTATAATTATTACAGGATTCGTTATAATTACTTTAGGATTTGTGTTTGAAATATTAGGTATGATTACTCTTGGAATTAACTTCAGGATTGAATTACCGAAAGAAGAGACAGAACTTGTTACTTCTGGAATATATAGAATAATGCGAAATCCTATCGTATTTGGAATATTTTTATTAGTAATTGGGAGTTTTTTGATGATTCCAGATATCTTTACATTGATAGCTTTAATTTTTAATATCGTAACATTTAATTCTAAAGCTAAAGACGAGGAAAGGTTTTTAATTAACAGATTCGGTAAATTATATGAAGATTATATCGGTCAAGTAGGAAGATATTTTCCTATTCGCCTTAAAACTAGTAATAGAAAAGAATAAATTAATATTTACTTTAAGATGGGCTTATTATGTTTTTTGGAAGTGAGTTAGGATAATAAGAATGGTATCAATAATACATAGTGATAGTGGAATTACGCTATTTTCTAGAGTTTTTGAAGATTTCTGTGAAAATATTGATAATGGATTAAATTCCGAATTAATAGGTGCTTTTTTTACTGCTTTAAGAAGCTTCTCACAGCAGTTTGGGCAAAATGAAATAAAGCAAATAGAAATGAGTACGATAAAATTTCTCATTCATGAAAGGGATAAGGTTATGATTTTTTTTCTTCTGGACGATAATGACCAAATCGAAGAATATAAAAAGACCCTTTTGATATGTTTAAACACATTTCTTGATTTATTTTCTAAAGAAATCCGTGAATACTATTATGAAACACACATATTTCAAAGATTCAACCCAATTCTACAGGAGATTTTAAAAATACCTCCGGAAGAAATAGAACCATCTTGCTTGAACTGTCTTATGGGACAGAGAAAGAATTGCTTATTTAATCAAGTTCAGAAAAAAATTAAAGAGTTTAAAAAAGAAAAAGAAAAAATCAAAATTATCTAGGAATCCATTTCGTTGTTTTTTTCTTGTATTCCAAATATTTCTCTCCAAATAGCTTTTCAAGTTGTTTTTCTTCAAAAGTAGCAAGTTTATCGTAAATTACAATAATTACTATCCAAAGCGCTATAGAAATCAGAGAAATCGATAAGAAAATAAACGCAAGATAAATCAAGAGAACACCGAAATACATCGGGTTTCTTACATGTCCAAGAATTCCATCAGTTATAAGCTCGTCATTATTTTCGGGTCGCCGAAATAAAATATTGTGTGAAAGGCGAATGAATGCGAATGATACGACGATTACAACAATAAACAAGATAAGTCTAACTATCCAAGGTACGAAATCATTTAGAACAATTGAAAATTTGAAAACTAATGTATCTAATATCCAAACTATCGTAAAAATCGTTGGAGAGAGTGCTTGTATTAGATGAGAATGTGGAGCTTCTATTCCCAACCTACGTTCATGTTTATGACCCATTTTTTATTAACCTAAGTTTTGTAGTTATTAAAATTTATAGAATAACAAGTAATTTTTGATTGTTAAATCATAATAACAACTAAAAGTTATTTTATATTAGAAAAATTAGTCACGCCTAATAAAAAACTTCTATAGCCCAATTTTTATGTTTGTTTATTACAAAATTAACTGAATAAAATTGAAATTTAATTAAGCTAAGAAGAAAATTATAATAAAAAAAGTGAGGTTTTATGGGATTTTTAAGATATTTAATCAATCAAGTTAGAAATCCAAGAGGTTTATTTGGGAAAAAGATCGCTGAAAAATGGACAAAATTAGGGAATTTTGAGATCCATTTACCAGAGGAGTATAAAGATTTTTTAACGAGGGCAGGAATTACGGATATCCAAATATTTAAACAAAAAGAATAAGGTTGGATCACTTCTATAGCTAAAAAAAATAAAAATTAAATGCTGAATTTGACTTATTAAAAAGAGGATTGCTTAGCTTTTACCATTCTAATATTGTCATTTTGAATTTTTTCTTTTTCCTCTTTAGTTAGCTTTATAGTTCTTTCTTTCCTGAAAATCATAATAAATTGGTGTGATATACTAGGTATCCACGAATAATTTATCCCGTAAAGATGAAGCTTTTTATTTATGTCATACCATACGATTTCTCCTTTTAAAACAAACCCAATCTGGCTTAAAATTCGTGCGATATCGCCGTTTAAAAGAAAATATTGCCCGTTATGGTACATATTTCCGATAAATACAGCACAATATCGTCCTGGCTTTAAAAGATTAAAACTTCGGGTAAAAACATCTTTGATCAACAACTCCCATTCTTCTTTAGTTCGCTTAATATGTTCGGAACCATTGCTAAACCTAGATAATTTCGATTTATCTGAATATATACCTTTTGACTCTTCCCCTACTTTTTTGTACACTCCCTTCGATTTCTCAACGATGTCCATCTTCCAATAAGGGACATCTGTTAAGATAAAATCAAATTTTTCGTTTTTTTTTTCGATTAAATTTTGAAGCACTTCACGAGAATCTCCATGAATCACTTTATGAGACTCAACAGCTTCTAAATCGCACACATTATAATAAATATCAATCCATTCCTTATTTATTTCAATGCCAATACCCATCCGTTTGCTCAAAGAACAGCCAAATAACGTCCCTCCAACGCCACAAAAAGGGTCTAACACTACTTCTCCTTCTTTTGTAAACGTTTTAATAATCATTTCACATAATTCTGGAGGTTTTTGTCCACCGTGTTTATTTCTAAGCTTAAGTTGAAAGCTAGGAGGAAAACCTTTTGGAATCACAGACTTAGTTGAAAATACCCATTCTTTACCTGTCAAATCGTTAAGCTGATTTGCTACGTCGTAAAAACCGCGCGACTCTCCACTTTCAGAAAATAATTCTATTTTTTTAATCCGATGTTCACCTAACTAGGTGTTTTTGGGAAATTGAGAATATTAGTAATTCATTTAGATTTGAAGATAATTCTATATATTAATAGATTAATAAGTATTAGTCCGTTAATATGTCTGATCAAGATGAAGCAATAACATATTAAATAAAGATTTTTAAGCTTTAATTGAATTTATTTTTATAATCTCACATCTTTGTATCAGTGATTGTTAAATGAAATTATATAAAATTAATGAAATTGGCGATTTAATCGAATTAAATAAGTTAGAATTTGATGCCCAGAGCGTCTATCTTATTGATGATAATAAGAAAAATTCAGTATTTATCTGGGTAGGGCTTGAAGTTCCTCAATACAAAAAAGATATAACGGCAGCGTGGGCTAGAAAACTCGATAAAGACCGGGGAGGTAGTTGTAAAATCTTGATAATGAGGCAAGATAGAGAATACGGTTCATTTCTATCCATGATGGACGAATTAAAAAAGGGTTTAATTCCTGGTGAAACAATCGAACGTAGACCCGAATTAATATTAAAAGAACCTACTGAACCTTCAAAACCCGCGTTCGATATTGAGGTTCAAGAAGAGAAGGAAGATGAATTTGGAGCGAAAGTATCAGCGGGGTTGGCACAGTTGGAAGAATATAACCAATTAGAAATAGAAGCACCAGTAGATAAACCAGAAGAACCAGTAATGATACTGGAGTCGCTGGGATTTGAAGAAGAAGTTGAAGAGGAAGTTGAGGAGGAAGTTGAAGCGGATATTGATGAAGAAGTTGAGGAGGAAATTGGTCTTGAATCTCAAATTAGAGAAGCGGCATATTATCTTTCTTTGAGAAAATACTCATACAATGATTTATGTTGGCTTTTAGCAGAAACAATTCAAAAGATAAATCTTGGGATGCCCTCACTTGAGGAGATTAGGAAGAAGGCAGAGGAAGTTTATAATTCATCAAGTACATACGATGAATTGTGCTGGTTGAATGCTGAGATGGATCTTTTAATCGAACAACAATTTCTTGAATAAGAAAAAAGAGAGTTTTTTTAAAAAATATTAAAAATGGCTTGATTTGTTTTATTCCTTTTTAGAGCTATTACTATAACATTTAAATTTATCATTTTTCGCAAAAGAAAACACATTCCTTTATTTAGGGATGTCATGAATTTTGCATCACTAAAAATTGAACCTCCCCTTCTTTAAATACCAAAAGAATGATAGATTAATTAATGCAACTCGTTCGACAAGTTCAATTCAAACGTTCGAAATTATTAGACGAGATCACTTTTCTTTCAAAAAATTTGTTTAACGTCGCCATCTACACGGTTCGACAACGGTTTTTCATGGATCGTCATTGGATTCGCTATCACGAGTTATGGAACTTGTTAAAAAGCCACGAGGCGTATCAAACACTTCAAGAGATGTGCGGTTCTCATCCCCCACAACAAGTCTTAAAGCAGGTAGATCGAAACTTCAAGAGCTTTTTTAAAGCAATTAAAACATGGAAAAAAGAACCGTCTAAATTTCAAGGAATGCCAAAACTCCCCCATTACAAGCGTAAGAACGGTCGTAATTTGGTCTATTTCACGTCTTTACAATGTAGGTTGAAGGATGGTTTTGTTTTACTCACGAGAAAGATGGAAAGGTTAGGCTTTCCGA
>JAUWHC010000210.1 GCA_030606095.1 Promethearchaeota archaeon
AATTCAAGACAATAAAGAAAATCGTTATTTGTTATACCTGCTGGCACGGGAAAATTAATGTTTTTCCCCAATCCTTCCCCTTCGCCCAATTCATCAATCATACCTAAATCACCTCCGGTAAAATCAAATTCGTGGATAGAAAAGTATAGAATTGAAGGATCGTCGTAGAAAAATTGCGCAAGACCATCTCCGAAATGATCGTCAATATCGATTATTGCAATTTTCTTATCATACTTCAATTGCTTTCGTAGATAAAGGATAGAATTTGCGATATTATTGAATATGCAGAGTCCCGACGCCTTCTCTCTGAGCGCGTGGTGTCCTGGCGGTCTTATTAAGGCAAATGACTGGTTAAACCTACCATTTATTACGCCTTCAATTGCTTCTATAGCTCCACCAACAGCTTTTTTAGCTAAATCATAAGTATCGTCTGATACAAAAACCTCTTCGTCAAGAAAGCCCCCTCCTACATTAGAGATGCGCTTAATTGCTTCAATATGATATTTCGAATGAGCTAGCTCTATAGTAGATTCTGTAGCCATTTTAGGATTAACCTTAATTATACGATTATTTTTAAATATATTGTTCCGTTCTAAATGATTAAGAATAAATCTTATCCTAAAGGGATGTTCAAAAGAAATAAAGGACGGTTTTGGATATGGGGGAATGTGCATGGAAGCAAAATCATCCCCGATTATAATACCAATTGTATTTTCTGTCATCATATCAAAAATGAAAATTATTAGAATAACTAAACTCTTATAATAATATTGGCATACTAATATTAAAAAATAATTTCAATTTACCAAAAAAGGTTAGAGAATAAAAATGAATGTTATCGAAATAGTAGCTTTATTCTTGCTTAACGCAATTCCAATTATTATAATAGTTATACCATACTTTTTCATACGGAAAAAATTTGCTGGCAAAATATATTTTAGAGTAATGCTAGGAATCATGGTTTTCTATTTGATATATTGGGTACTTCCTATAATCTTTCAATTAGGAACAGCTCCAATTGAGCTAGAATTACAACCTGGCGAGGAAGGTAATCTTGGTTTAGGGATAGGTTATATAATAACCCATATCGGTTCTCTCATTGCTTTATTTGCTTATTACCCTCTCGTCACGCTACCATTTATCTTTTTCGTGTCGCCGTTTATTTCTTTTGTTTTTGTATGGAATCGATTAAGAAAAGATAAAGGCTCAAAAGAAGAAAAATTACAGGGATTGACGTATAACGTTATTGATAGTCCATACAAACGAATTAGAAATGATTTATTTAAAAACGATTGGTCGAGAGAAAAAGATATTTTAAAGTTGCTTGTCGTACTTTTACCAATTTCGCTGTATTTACTACAAGTTTTACTCAAAATTATGGGCTTGAAATCTATGTCAATTACAACTGGAGAAACTGCTTTAGGTTGGTTCATAGAGATCTTATTTGTTTACCTCGCAGTATTTATTTTTAGCTTAGAACTCCTATCTACCTCTCAAATTGCATTGCGAGGAAGATATTTCGGAGAAAATATCAGACAACAGACCTACAAAAGCTTATACACCGTTGGAGCGCCAATATCTATTTTATCTATTATCTTATTCATTGTTGAGGATATCACTTCTTTTGGAATAATCATATATTTTTTTGCTTATTTCTTCATGGCTTCATTGATCTTTATCTTGTTTCTTAAAATCTTCGAACCTATTTCTTTACTTATCTTCATCAAAATAATTGACTGGTGGAAAAATAGAAAGGAAAAAAGAAAGAACATGAACTTTACGAATTTTTACTACGGAATTGTCTTTAGTTTCCTGACGTATTTTATATATTTTATGCTAAACAATCTTGTTTTTGGCTCTTTATATTCCCTTATCTTTCAAGATCCTATGAGTATAGTTGACTCTGCTAATTACGCAACAAGCGAGTCGGTATATTTATACCAAAGTTTAGGATTTGACCTTATGAATCTTTTCAATTTCATAGCATTGGTCGCAGTTTCTTTAATTATTGCCTCAATCTTCTTAAACCTCAGCTTGAAATATATGAACAGCATGTTTCTGAGTTTTGTAACCTTTCTACCCATTTTAATCGTTTTGTCTGCGCTATTTATATTTCTAGGAAGTAATGGGATAATACCTTTCGGACCAGATACGTATTGGATAACGGGACAGTCAAGTTTTACGACTATTTTTGGCTTTAACTTCTACACTTTGAGAACTGCTGGATTTAATGCGGATTTAATTGGAATTCTATATATACTCGCGATTCCTTACCAAACCACTCAATATATCTTCAATATTATTTTCTGGAGCCTAATTATTTTTTATATACCAAAAAATTTTAGAACACGAAATATTGGTATTGACGAACGCCATTTAGAGAAAGTAATATTCGCTTCTGTAACTGAATTCCTATCATATGACGAATATATAAAAGGGAAAGCGCGATACTTAATTACAAAGAGAGAAGATGTTGATTTAGATGTTATAAGTCACGAGCGAGAGGAAGTAAAATCAATTATGGCTACTTTAGAAACTGAAAAAGTTCTGGATGAAATTAGACCTACAGACGAAAAGGAGATACAAAGATTTTACTTTACTCTTAAATATCTCTATAACAACAACCTAATTGATATATTAAAACAAGAGTTTAGTTACGTTTTTGAAAAAGTAGTAAAACAAGGACTATATATTATTTACGACGATGGCCGAGGTATTTTCGATTATAACTTCACTGAAGATTACAATCAAGACCCAGGAATTGTTTCTGGTATGTTTTCAGCAATCACATCCTTTATTAAGGAAACTACCAAATCCCAAGAACTACTAAAAAATATAGATCATGGCGACATAACTATCCTTCTCGAATATGGTAAGCGTATTTTTGGAGCGTTATTTGTTAAGGGAAAGCAATCTTCTGAAGTGCGCTCAAATCTAAGAGAGTTCGTCGATCAATTTGAAACTAAGTACGCTAACGCGTTAGCAGATTGGAGCGGAGCCTTAATATATTTCAAGGACGATCATAAACTAGTCGAGAACATATTTAAAGAATAAAAAAAATAATTTTCTATTTTTTTCTCATTAATTTATTCAAGGATAGTAGCGACAGCTTTATTAGTTCGCTCCTTTTTTGGAGAATTATTTTCCAAACAAGGCCTTTACATTATTGTATAAAATGTCTTCGAGAAATAAAGTTTTATATAAAATAACAACAAATTATTAACAATATGAGAAGAATAAATAGCGTTGACACTGTTAGAGGACTTTCAATGTTCATCATGGTTTACTGTCATCTAATTTTTTGGTGGATAAGACCGGAAGACGCTTGGCTGCAATTTTGGTTTTATGCGTTTCTTAAACCACTCGGTGCAACGGGATTTCTTTTCGTTTCAGGAATCAGCGCAGCGTTATCCTTTAGAAATCATCAAAACACCGCGAAAAACTCAGATACGATTAGTATGACAACTGTAAGAAACATTTACCTCCTTAGAGCTATTTTTATATTAATTATAGCCTTTATTTTTAATACTTTTAATGCATTGATATGGGGGGGTAGCATTTGGGAATGGAACGCCCTGCAAACAATAGGATTTTCTCTTTTATTAGCTTGGCCACTCTTGAAAACCTCTAAACTATTCCGAATACTTCTGGGAATTTCTATGATAATAGGAAATCAGCTAATTTTGGACGTATTATTGTCCTGTAAGGGAGAAGCATCGCTATTTGGTGTTCTATTTCATATACTCTTTTTTCCTTTAGATCAATATGTAATTTTAATTTATTTAGGTATTTTTATAATTGGATCGGCAATTGGGGAATATATTTACAAAATCAATATTATTGAGGATCAAATCGAAAGGAAATATCGATTTAAAAACAAATTTCTAATTCAAGTGCTTTTAATTGGAATTTCTTTAGTTGTTTTTGGAGTTTTTTATCAATTCCCTAATTTTCTGATCTTTAACACAATTCCATCAATTGCTTCTGCCATAGGTTTAGTAATAATTATATTATCGTCTCTTATGCTTATCGAAGTTTTGGAAAAAATAAACACAACTAAAAGCTACAAATATCTCTTCTATTATTCTTATTACTCATTAACCATTTTTTTGCTACACAACCCGCTAATTTTCCTGTTTACACAACAACTTAACGCTTATTTTACAATTTGGTTGGTTTTTGCAGTGGGAATAATATTATTTGGGGTAATTCTGCGAGCTATTTATAAGAAATTAGGAGAAAAAGCTTCTCTTAAAGCTGGTCTCAGCATTCTCAGCTTTTTAATTGCAACTCGGCTTATAGAAAATAGTTTTAAAAAAAACATTTAAGAAATTCTTAGTTCTTTATAAACATTAATCAGGGATACTCGCAACAGCCCTAACCCAACCAGCGCTCGCTCTAGCGATTTTAACGGGAAAACAATATATTGTAGCTCCAACCGGAGGTACTTTATCTAAATTTGTCATTTTTTCCATTTGAAAATAGCCTAATTCTATTCCCGCGAAATGGCCTTCCCATATAATAGAAGGATCCGGATTTTTGGCTTTTACCGTTGCTTTCCATTTTTTTGCTGTTAACGGAAGCGGTGGATCCCACGACCATGCATCTGTTCCTACGATATGAACGCCTTGTCTTAATATATGTAAAGTTCCCTCTTTTCCCATTCCTGCTCCATAATACAAATATCTTGGAGTTCCAAAATATTTTGCCGCATTAGTATTAATACATACAATATCTCCTTCTTGTAGTTTATGTCCTATGTCGTCTAACTTTTGATCTATATCTTTGGGCGTCATGATATACCCATCTTCCTTATCTTTTAAATCAAGCACAATAAGAGGTCCAATACACCATTCTAAAGGAATCTCATCAATTGTCATTGCCTTTTTTTCTCCAATTTCTCTATCTTGAATAGGGGCATAATGCCACGGAGCATCCATATGAGTTCCCGAATGTGTACCCAAAGTAATGGTTTCAGTAGCCCACCCTTTCCCATTAGGTAAATGCTGTTCTGGTTTTATCTTTGAAAATATTAAAGCCATTTGTTCAGCTCCAGTATCATGATCACTATATTCAATTTTAGGAGCCATTAAAGGTAGCTCGCCTAAAGTATCATTATAGATAGATATAGATAAATCAATAAATTTCATTCTTATGATAACAACTCTTTTGTCTTATATTTCTGCTTTAAGATTAAAAATAATTATAATAATTATATATTAATTTTAATTATTTTCAATATTTTTCATATGTCAATTGACACAGAAAAATTCTATATGAAGTATTAAAAAAAAAAAGTATAGAGAAATACTTAATATTATTCATTCATTTCATATGCGTCCTTTAATGAGTGAACGATACTCCACACTTTGCCAAACCGCTTAGGATCGACGTTAGGTTTCTTAATCATCTTCAAACACCATTTCATCTGTTCAGGAGTAGTACTAGATTTATTGTATAGATTTAATGCGTATTTGGAAAAGTCTCTCACTAGAAAATCAAATATTTGGTCTATAGTAGCTTCGTCAATATCATTTATTTTAGCGCTTTCAACGAT
>JAUWHC010000212.1 GCA_030606095.1 Promethearchaeota archaeon
ACTTCCTTATACCATTCCAAATACGCTCCTTTATTTTCACCCTCTTCTCCGAATGCTCTAAGAGAGTAAAAAGAAATAGCTTCCCCATCTAAACCCAATAAGAGAATTTTAAAGATGTAACGCATGGGATTAATCTAAAGATGTTATTTTATAATTAAAAACTAATATAATTATAAAAGTTTTTACTTATTATATTCTTACTTTTTTCGAATCAAACTTTTAAGACTATTAAAATTATAAAAAAGTTAAAAAATTTTGAACTTTTTCTTTATTTAATATAGTTTCAATTGAATAATTATACATTTTTTTTTACATGGGGATTTTTCTTGGATTATTTAGAACGGAATTATGGCATTGTGAAAGAGCGAATGATTTTTCAAATGGAAAATTCGCTCGCTTTAGGAAGAAAGCTAATTGATAGTGAATTAGATACAGGATTTTTAAATTTTATAATACGACCTATCGTCAAAGCATTTTATGATTATTGGGCACAACACGACGCGAGAAAGGGTACATTAAAGCAAATAAATATTACATTAGAGGCTGGAAAGAAATTATTATTAAACGGTAATTCTGAAGAAAGTTTTAATAATATTATCGAAGAAAATTTTCCTAAATTTCTAAAATTTGATCAAGTGACTTTTCAATGTCGAAAACATCATGAAAACTATGAGAAGTTAAAGAATAATTCAAAAGACACCTTTATCAATTATCTAAAGGAAGTTAAAACTTTTTTGGAAGTTAAAGAGGATATAAAAGATTATGGAGACCTTTGTAGAGCTGCATTTAAAACAAAAGAAATAGCAAGTAGTAATTTAATGAAGCAATTAGAACTTACTGAAAATGGAATTAAAATTATTGAAGACGATCCATCTATTCTTTCGTTACCAACTGGTAAGAAGATAATTTGCAAAGCGCTGAGGAAAGGGTTTGAATTAACAAAGAATGAATTTATTGAAGCTATGGACGATACTTATATTTAATGATAATTAAAGTATTAATTGATGATATATTTTAGATTTTATATTTAAAAAAATATTAAAAATTTAATTAGGGTTAATAAGAAAATTATAAACTATTAACATCGTTGGAGATTTAATCATGAGTTATATCCAAAGGAATTATAATATTGTAGAACAAAAAATGATAGCACAAACTGACTTAAGTCTAGGTTATGGAAGAGATCTAATTGATTCAGAATTAAACGTGGGATTTTTGAATTTTGTAATAAAACCTATTGTAAAATCTTTTTATCAGCATTGGAGCGATAATGAAGCCCGCGTAGGCACTTTGAAACAGATACATATCGCGCTAGATTCTGCCAAATTACTTATAGAAAATGGAGGCATTTCCAAAGAAAAATTTGACGATGTTATTAATAGAAATTTTCCAATCTACTTAAAAAATGACCAGACAGATAAGCAGTGTAAAAAAAATCATAAACACTATAAAAAATTAAAAGAAATTACAAAACAATCATTTATTTCGCAAGTAGAGGAGTGTATATTATTTTTACAGGTTAAAGAAGAAGTAAAAGATTACAACGAATTATCGATAGCTACTTTTAAAACTAAAGAAGAAGCGCTTAAAGCTCTAATGCGTCAACTTAATTATAACGACGAGGGCATTGCAATCGTAGAGCAAGACGATTCTATTATAGATGTTCCTGCAGGAAGGAATATAATTGTAAGGGTACTTCGCAAGGGCTTCGAAATTACAAAAAAAAAATTAATTGAGGAACTAGATTTTATTTTTCATAAAAAATTGCCTAAATAATTTATTTTTCCTTTATTAGTATTAAAGAGCGATTAGCATGAGCGTTGACACCGCTAACAAGACGCCAAATCTTTGCTTAAGATCGATATTTATGAACATTCTCATAACAGTTTTTATTATTATGAGTTATATATATATCTCGGAAATTTTTGGTTCAATTTCCACACCTTTTATTGGAATTAATGAGTTTTCAATAATTTTTGGGTTTGTGTTATTAATCTATACATTTTTTTCGATAATAGCGGGTCCAATTCAGGCGTTCATAGCGGGATTTTTAGGTGAACTCTTATACCAATTCGCCTTTTACAACAATATTTACTTAGATTGGTGTCTTGTTGTGGCTATTTATGGTTTGATAGCTGGTTTATATAAATATAAACCGTTGAAATATCATAAAGGTATGTCTGTTTATTACACTTTTTTGTTATTGGTAATCGATTCTTTTCTTGTGATGTTTTTAATTATCGTATTCCAACTTTCATTTTATTCCAATCCTTTAGAATTTGAAAATATTTTTATCAACTTTGGTTTTAAATTTTTCTTGCAAACGCTTATTTCAACCATTTTTTTAATACCTATTCTTTTAATTATCTACGACAAAATTTTAGCTTCAAAGGAGCGCCATCTATATTATTTACTCTTAACACATCACCCAGTTGAAGCTAGTGACCATACGTTTTATTTTCAGTTTGGAAGGACAAAAATATATTTTTGTACAAGATGCTCAGGAATGATAATAGGAATGATTATGTCAATTTTTTTTACACATTTAACTGAATTGATAATTAACGCTCAATTTAACGCTGAAATAGCTTTACTTATAATAATCATCTTTCCAATACCGGGATTGATAGATTGGGGTACTCAGAAGCTCTTATTTAGGAAAAGCACTACGGAATCGAGGTTGATTACGGGGTTTATTATCGGAGTTGCGCTTCATTTTATATCGTTTACAAAAGCCTATTATTTCTTTACGCTAATTTTAATCTCGATTTATTTTGGTATCCTTTTCCTCTTAATTTTTTTCGGTCAGAGAAAGCTATTAAGAGAAATAAAAAAAGAATTAAACCCATTAACACCTGAAGACCTCGATAATGATCAGGATAAATGAGAAAATTATATCTACTAAATTACAATAATGAAAAATATTATTTTCATACACGGTCTTGAAAGTTCGGGCAAGGGTTTTAAAGGAGTATATTTAAAAAAATTAATTCCAGAAATTCTTACTCCTGATTTTATTGAGTTTGACCAAAAAAAATCAATTAACGACCTTCTTGAAAAGAGAATGGCTCAGTTAAAATCAATTTTAAAAGAAAAGGACTCATGGATATTAATAGGGTCAAGTTTTGGAGGTCTAATGGGGGTATTATATACGCTTCAAAACCCTAAAAAAGTTAAAAAATTGATATTATTAGCGCCATATCTAGCGCCATCAGTATTGGACTTAGGAAAATATAATCCGGTGGATGTGCCTGTTATTGCTTATCACGGTAAAAATGACGATGTAGTACAACTTAAAACGTCTCGCGAACAAGCTTACAAATTATTTACTAATATAGAATATAAATCAACCAGAGACGATCATATGCTTCATAAAACCGTAAAAGAATTAGATTGGATATATTTAATTTCATAATTTTACAAAATTATTTAGAATAAGTGAAAGTTTCTAAATACTAAATAGGATTTTTTAAAAACTGGACTCCATTTTTTTTATATTCACATTCTTACTTCTATTAATTAACTATTTATTTTCCAATTATAATTAGGTATTAACAATGTGGCTACACAGAGCGTTGGTCTGTTGCGATAATCGGAAGTTCTGCGCTGAATATACCACTTTTACTACGTTAAAAAATGTTTATTTACTAACGATTGGAGATTAATTATTTTTCAAAAATTAATAAAATTAAATAAAACTATTAAATATATAAGCGTGAAGTTAAATGGATAAAACGATATATGTCTGCCGTTCTTGTGGGTATGGTTTTCCAAAGGAGTTATCTGAACTTATAGAAAATAAAGTACAGGTTTACTGCGAGATGTGTGGAACGCCTTTCGCTTTGGCGGGAATAAGGTTTAAACAAGCTTCTGTAAAAACACCAGGAAAAACGAGTCCTACTTATCCCAAGTCTTCAATTAGGGACAAGAAAATATCTAAACTTGATAAAGCAATAAAAAGTTTGAATAAATTTGATTATGTTCCAATGGTTATCTTTTCAATAATAGTGTTAGTTTTCAATTTAATATTTATATCTGGTGATACTAATCTTTTAGTGGCTTCTTATTTAATTGTATTTAGTAGCGTGTTAATCATCATATATGACTCAAAATTTATTTCCCCAAAAATTAAATCCGATAGTTATGACGACATTGCGCTAGATGCGATTTGTTATGGAATCTTAGGTTGTATTATTTATGGCACTGGTGCAATACTTCTAACCAAAGGGATATTGATTTTTATATATTCAATAAAAAACCATGAAAGCAATAATCATAAAGCGTATAATTTTGGTCTTAAACTAAAAAATTCAATAAACAATTTTTCAGCAAAAGCAGGTTTCGTAATCGTATTACTTGTTCTATTTGGTATTTTCACTAAATCTATCCATATATATTTTATTTCAGATACTTTAATTCTTTTAAACGATAACTCAGTTCCTTCAGGGCAATGGGGAACTTTACTAAATACCATCTCACTTACATTACTATTTTGTTTAATACCGATTATTGTTTTAATTATTGATTTAAAGTTAAAGACTAAAATTCACGAGAAGCGGGAGTTTACAGGTCGTGATGCGCTTCGAACATTCATTTTAGGAGCAATAGGCACAACTTTCTTGAATATAGGGATCTTTATTTTGTTAAAATCTATTTTACTATTTTTGCTTTTTGTAGGAAAACCAATCGATTTAATGGAAAAACCTAGATTAAAAGAAAAAGAAAGTGAAATTGTTCCAGTTCAAAAAGGAGTTACTAAAGAGTCAATAGAAGCAATTGTTAAAAAAGAAGATATACAATGGGTAGAACCAGATGATATACCCACAGAACCGAAATCTCAGGCAATTAGTGCTAAAAAAGAGCTTCCGTCAGAAGAAGAGGAAGAAGTTAAAGTTATTGAGGAGGAAAAAGAAAAAGTTGAAGAACAACCTCCAAAATTAAAAGAAATAAAAAAGAAAGAGAAAGAAATTGAATTAAGACTCCACGAGTCGCTTTTACCGGTTAAAAACGAGAAGGATAGGAAGGTAGTAAAGGAATACTTTTCAAAAATATTTAACATCATCTCTAAAGATTTGAGAAAACAGATATCAGAACTTGAAATACCTAAAAAACAACGAAAAGAAATATTAAAAGAATTAGCTTTCTTGGCTGAGGAGGAACAACTGAAGTATATCGGAGCGTTGAGAAATTTATACGAGACCATTCCAGAAAAATTGATCGAGAGAATACGCAAACTTCAAAACGTTAAACCAGAGTATTACGATAAAATAGTGGAAGAGCTGAAATATTTGGATAGCGAGGAACAAATAGAATTTATAATATTTTTAGAGAAAAACGCCTAATAATAAAAAAAAAGACTTTCTTAAAAAATGTCGCTTGAAAAAAGAAGAGAAACTGGAGAAAACAGAAAAATGAAAGAGTTAGAAGCAAGTTCATTTAGGCGTTTAAATTTCGCTCCTTTACAAGAGGTTAAAACAGTAAAAAAACCAAAAATAGCAGAACAAG
>JAUWHC010000154.1 GCA_030606095.1 Promethearchaeota archaeon
ATCGTGGACTAAAGAAGCATTATGTAGGAATTCGACACCAACGCTTGGAAAGATAATGTCGTCATCCTGTTTTCCACTAAAAGCGTTATAAGTAGCGATACAAAGCAAAGGACGAATTCTTTTTCCTCCCGCTAAGAAATAATCTCGTAATTCTGAATAGTAGACTTTTAAGAACGGATTTTTTACTTCTTTTAAATTTCTATTATATATTAATGCTATTGCATCGTTTATCTTAGGTTTATAAAAGTTCACATATTCAGTAAATTTCATGTAGACTCACTTGTTCCATTAATTTTTTCATGGCTATTTCTGAACTACGATGATTTTCCCACAACGATAAGAATTTCTTCAAATTTTCATCACTTTGAAAAATCTTGTCTCTTAAAATCCGTTTTACTTTTAAAACTCTGAGAAATTTTTTGTCTAAATTTCGTTCATAAACAGAACCTAATTTATCTAACTTGTCTCTTTCTTCGCAAGTTTTAATAGCTTCAATAGCAAACTGACCCGACATCATGGCATAGGGTATCCCTTTTCCAGAAATTGGGTCTACAATTCCACCAGCATCTCCTATAGCAAAAACATTATTTTCATATAATTTAGATCTTAATCCAACCGGGATTAAATGGGGTTTATAAGTTTCCATCGTTGAATTATTTAACGCTAGTTTTACAAGTGGGAGCGCTAGGAATTTTTTAAATTCTTCTCTTGAATTTTTAACTAAATTAATTTGATTACCCCATCCCACTGTAATCCTCTCCGTTTTTGGAAACAACCAAGCGTAACCAACACGAATAAGGCTTTCAATACCAAAAAACAAATGAACTGTATCATGTCCAAGAACTTTATCTATATTGGACTTATTAGTTTTCATCTCTTTAGTAATTGTTAAAATTAAGTCTTCACTTTTAAAAAAAGGCCAATTTAGCAATTTTAAAGTAGGTGAAGTAACGCCATCGGCGGCAATTATATATTTTGCAGTATATTTATCTTTATTAGTACTAATTTTGTAAAAATCATCAACTTTTTCAATGTTAATCATAAGCTCTTTCTCTTTTAATAAGGCTCCACTATCGACAGCCATGTCAGTTAAAAACTTATCAAAATTGCTTCGCCAAACGACAGCGCCTTTACCTTTTTTAGAATAAGTTTCTCCGTCAACATGGTGCAATTCTAAAGATTCAATTACCCTACCTATTTTTTCTTCTGGGTAATCAATTTCTTCTATTAGTTCCCACGCAGTAGCTCCTCCACACGCTTTATATCTTCCTTTCTCACCAAGCATTTCTTTTTCAAGGATACAGGTTGAATATCCGTTTTCAGAAGCTACTTTAGCTGCAACAGAACCTCCTGGTCCTGCGCCTATAATTATAATATCAAAATTTTTCATAAATTTTTCAACCTTTTATTTTATTAAGAAGCTAGCTAAAAAAATAATAATACGTATAAAAAGAGTATCACATAACCAATATTATTAAAATTAGAAATATTTTAAAGTAGATTTAGAGATTAAAAAAAAACCAAATATTTTTTTTATTTAATAATTATTATCAAGCTCAAGTTTTATCGTTACTATTACGTTTGGTTCCAAAGTTAAATCAAGATAATTCCCTTTACTTGAATCAATTTTTGCCTTAATTTCGTTTTCAGGCTTTTCCTCCAGAAAGTTTACAATATCCGCGCTCTTGATGGAAGTCTTCTCGTGTAGCGTTAACCTTGCTTTTTGTGAGGTTGGAGAGATGTTATAGATTCTAACGATTAAAGATTCTCCCTTTTCCGATTTTTTCAAAGCACTAAGCATCACATTCTTGTTATCGATTTCAAGGAAGCTTAATTTGGTAGGTAAATAAGGTTTTAAAGGTTGACGAGTTGCTGGTTTAAAATATGAGATGAGTCCAAAAGGGGCTAAAACGACTTTATTCGAAGCTCTTATTGAAGTTCTAACTATTGAGGGGACCACAACCTCAAAAGGGTTGTTGAATTCTTTACTTTTTATGTGAGCGTTTGAATCTAACCAATTAGGCTTGTTTCCTTCGATAACGAGAGAAAGTTCGAAAGTCTGCTTTCCAAGGCATTGAGCTTCGGGAGTATTTAGGTCCGGACCTGCGTTACTTCTTCTCGAAGTAAAATCGTGTCTTGAAAGCCATTCAATACACCGTAGTAAGGTAATAGCCAGCGAAATCGTTCCATCTTTATTTATAACTGCTTCATATTCGGGTAATCCTTTGTTTATAACCGAAAAGGTTCTTGATGTATCGCTAATAGACACAAAGTCTTTCTGGTGGTTAGTAGGTACAGGTTGTTGAGCCCATCTTTCAGATTTTGGCATCTCAACATCTCGCGAAATGACATAAAAATGACCATCGGCATCTATCTTTTTAGATTTAATTTTTGAAGGAAAAAGTACTCGTATTCGATGGTCTTTACTATTGTTTTCTAATTCAATCTTAAAATCAATTCGTTTAATTTCCTTATATACCGTTATATAGATATCGATTAAATTTGAAGTCAGATATTCGTCTCTACTATACCTATCCTCGGTTAAAGAAGCAGGTAAATTGAGATTTGCTCTTATTTTCATCGTTTTTTGGGTTACCCCGTCTAAAAACGGTGTTATTTCTAGAACATTTAGATCTTCTGAGGTGAATTTTAGATCAGTTTGATTTTCATATGGTCCAGAAAAGTCATATTCATCCCCCCAATCTCCTACATCTTCAAAATAGCAAATATCTTCATATAAAGTTTTGTCTTCCTTATCTAAAACATCGATTTTCCCTTTAAAACTTATGTCGATTTTGTAAAACTGATTTTCTAAGCCATTTATACCTAACTTCAATTCTTTATTCTTTACTACAGATTCCTCGGGTTTTTCTCCTGGTAGGATATAATAACACCTGTATCCACAAGCAGGAACTTCGGCTAAAAACGAGCAATAATAACTAACCGAACCAATTAATCTATATCTTGGTTGTTCGCTGATTTGAACGTGTTGGTATGCAATCTCGTTTCCTTCGGAGTCGAGAATTTTAAAAGCGTCGGGATTTTTAAAGCCAGCTTTTTTAGTGTTGGATATTATGTTAAAATTTGCAACATCTTTCCGTTTCCAAGGAAGAGGATTAAATACTACGATCGGAATTTTTTTCTCGTCTTCCTCAACTGTAATCAAATCGTATAGATATAATATTGAATTTTTAAATACTTCATTACCGATTTGCTCCGCCCAATCAAACCTAGTTTCCATTTCTTTGTGAACTTGATCAATAGAACAGCCACAAATGCTATCGTGAGGGTGATTTTTGATAAGCCATTTCAAACCTGTGAGCATATAAGCTTGAGGGTAATTAAATTTTTTATATTTATCGAGAGACCATATAATTGTTGATAAGGGTTCCGTATATTTTTCGTACAGATATTCGATTGCCGTATTTCTCTGTTTGATCCACATGCGAGCTGAAAATACTCCTGAAAGTAGATGTGCATACTTTCCACCTCTTAATTCGCCTTTAAACTGTTTTAATTGTGGATTACTGCTTAATACTTTATCAACATAATATTCAAAATCGTTTTGTTCTAAAAGTTTCTCGGGATACATTTCGTTCCATTGCCTAACTATTTCAGGAATCTCCGATCGAGCTTCATGATGGTCTGAACCGCTATTTAAAAGAACAAAAGGTGTAGCTGTGAACTTCTCGAACTCAGAAACAACCCTTTTTATCTTATGAAGCGCCAGTTTATATTTTCCGCTTTTTTTTGATAAATTAAGATCAGCAACCGAACCGTAGCTCTGCTTTAAAAATATTCCCAAAATAGAACTAGAATTTCCAGGGGAATTCCAAATAAATTCAATGTTCAAGTTGTTTTCTTCGAATTCGTTACCAAATCCTCGCCAGAATAAAATCGAAGGGATTTCAAATCCTTGAAGTATTTGAGGTAATTGAGCAATATGGCCAAAAGGATCAGGGATGTAACCTGCTTTCATAACCCTTCCAAATCTCTTAGCAATTTGGTGTCCGATTATTAAGTTCCTAATTAAAGATTCTCCGCTTACCAAAAACTCATCTGGTAAAATATACATAGGACCAATCGAAAGCCGCCTTTCTTTTACGTATTTTTTAATCTCATCTTCAAATTCGGGTCGAACTTCAAGATAATCCTCTATTGGAATCGTTTGTCCATCAAAAGTGAAACTCCTATAATCTGGATCGCTTCTAAGGATCTCTAAGAGTTTATCCATCATGAGAACTAGTCTTGCTCTATACTCTTGAAACGGGAGATACCACTCGCGATCCCAATGAGTTTCAGGGACTATAATTATGTTATTAGCTTTCACTTTAATTACTTGACTTGATTTTATAATATAATATTAATTGAAATTATTTTTAGTTAATATTTTATTTCTTTTTGAAATTATATTTCAAAATATATTTGATATATATCTTTACTTTAAATGGCTCAGGTCTTCGTGGAATTTAATATTAATAAGATTAATACTTAAATACAGATTTTCCAACAACGCTGAAATGTGGTTTTTCGCCTAATAATTCCAACAAGCTTGGAACCATATCCGTCGTTTTACAATATGAAAGATCTAATTTTGGAATGCTTGGAGATCCTCCTATAATGAATGGCACAGTCATCGACTTTTTAAGCCCTATATCGTGAGAGTATGGAGAATGAGGTACAGATTTCCCATGTTCATAACCAAATGAATATTCGCCAATCGTGGATATTATAATATCACAAGAACGTGGATTTTTAAAATATCGAGGGATTTGATCTACCATTATCGGAAAATCAATTTTATTCGTTCCTTTTAGCCACTCATCAATATTATGAGCCCTATTATCTAAAAGTGCAGCGGATTCTTCGTAATTTTCGTATTTGTATAAATCTTTTTCATCAACAATATATTTTGTTCGTTGATTTTTTCCATGACCCTCATATTCAATAATGTTTTTTGAAATTTTTTCTGATTTCTCGTTTAGATGTTCCAGATATATTATCCCTTTGTCAGGTGTGTTATTGTCGTCGCGGTAGTACATCAATTTCACGCCAGGAATTTTCCATAAAGTTTCAAATAAATTCAATTTCGTCTTTCCTGAACCGCTTGGAATAAATTCTTTTAATTGTTTAGTAGTTGGATGATGATACCAATCTTTCCCTGGAAAGTTAAAAAATCCAACCGAACCAAAACTAGCGTCAAAATCACCAATTCCTTTTCTAGGTATGTATTGCATTAAACCAATTTCTTTAAAATAAGGTTCAATGTCATACAGTTTTTCTGCTTTATAATTTCCATGATCTGAAATAATTCCAATCGCAGTTGAATCAAAATACCCTTTTTCCTTTAACATTTTAATTATTAGGCCAATAGATTCATCGCATTTAATAATTTCATTAATGTATTGTGGATGAGAAAATCCTTTTTTATGCATAAGGTCGTCTGTTTTTGGTATATAAGCAACTGTTACTTTTGGTACTTCTTTGTTTGAAAAGATTTTTTTAGGATCTTTATATATTTCTTCAACTCCCTTTAATATCGATTGAGTGGTGTATTCTATTGGAGGAATCAATACCGATCCTCTATTAAAAAGGTTTAATGAGCTTAAAAAATTACCTTCTCCTGCTTGTTCAAAAATAGTCTGACAATTTGGTCCTAAATCACTACTAAATTTTAGGATATGACTTCCCTTTCCACCATTTCGGATAATCGGAAATTTCTTTCCTTCAGATGGAGGGTCAGTTCTTCCAACCCAATGATACATTGGTATACCACTTCCTTCTATAGGATAGTATCCAGAATAGGCTCCAATAACTATGTTAGTGTAACAAGGATATGTAATACTTGGAAAAGAAGTAATACAATTTTGGCACGAGATTCCACTCTTAGCAAGCTGAGCTATATTAGGTAGCTTATTTTGCTTAATTAAATCAAAAAGATGGGATGCTCTAACATCATCAATAATAATTAAAATTACTTGATTAACTAAACTATTTCGAGGCATAATAAATTTAAAAATATTATTTTAGTGAATAAATTCATAATATATTAATAATTTTTTTTTTAATGGAACATGATTCTGGTTACTTTTATTCAAGCGTGATTTCAAAAAGTTTTTGATGTTTAAAATATTTAATAAGACAAATGAGTGAAGCAATTGAAAGAAATTTTATTGTGGGAATCTTAGGGGATAATTTTGATATTAATAATCTAATAGGACAAGCGTTAGGCTCCCCTGGAACAAAGTCAGATATTCTATTTTACAATCGCTTGGATGTCAGCCTAAATCAAGTGTTTTGTGGGTTAACTCCAATCGACTATCCCGAAAAAATTAAACCGCTTTTACAAACTCTAGTTATATCTAATATTCATATTCTTGTTATAGACCTGAATAGGGGGTTAAATGCCTCTATTGGAGAAATATTAGTAGGGATGGATTTATTTTACCAACTCTTTAAAACTAAAACCTTAATAGTGATAGCTGGGATAAATTCGAAAACGGAGTGGAAGCTGCCTGAGATAAGAAAGAAGCTCGAGACAATTTTGAAGAGCACCAGTTTGAATAATACAGAAATATTCGAGTTAAAAATTAAAGAGGATTACGAAAATTTAAAGAAGAAAATTATAGATCTTG
>JAUWHC010000348.1 GCA_030606095.1 Promethearchaeota archaeon
AGCAGGACTGAAGATCAATTGATCTTTATGAATTTCTTTTCTTTCTTTTCCAATCTCAACAATACCGTTGCCTTCAAGAACGTAGAAAAATGCGTCTACAGGAGTTAAGTGCCTTTTAAGAGCCTCTCCCGGTTTAAGTTCGATATGAACGATTGTAGCGTGCTCAAAATTAAATAATTTTTTAACTGCTACTTTATGAGGTGTGTCAGCAATTTGAACATCTTTAACATCTATTATATTCATCTAATTTTCATCTTGACTTTTTATTTTTTAATTTTTAATAACTAAGCTGTCTAAAATTTGATAAGATATAAGTTTTAAAGCGAACATCTTCGAGATTAGTTTTTCTCCTATACCATGCTTAAACTGCTAAATACAAGATAAATGCAATTTATGGTCTTCAAATAAAAGTTTATTCTAAAACCAATAAAAAAAAGAAATTTGGGAAGATAAAATCTTATTTATTATATTCAATTGATAGTTGGTTAAATGATTGCGGGGTTCCAATTGTAAATGAAGTGTCTCCAAAGCAATAACATCTTATTACAAAATCATCAAGACCAGTGCTTTTTACATATAACGAAGACTCAATTTGATGAAATGGCGAACTGGGATTAGCAGATATCGCGACTCTAGCAAAATAGTGATCAACTGTACTATTTCTATAAAGATACACCCAATATATTGCGTCAGCGTCAAGATCATACAACAGTAAGAGAAGAGTTATTTTATAATAACCCTCTTTTAATAACTTAAAACGCGTATTACTATTGTCTACGGAGACATAATTAGAATTATTAAACTGATTATTGTTAAATTCAATAAGCCAAGAATCATCAGTTGTGTATGGAGCGTAATCTTTATTCTTTGCAAGATCATCCCATAATCCCACGAGAGTCAGTCCACTGTCTGTACCTCCAGGAGCACCAAAAATTTCATTCTTGAAGAACAAATATCCGCTTAATCCAAGAGCTCCAAATGCGATGATCCATAATAGAAATATTCCACCTTTTCTTTTACTCATTTTTCACTTTACACCTTTTAATCTTTAAAGTTATGGATAGTATTAGTTATTTTTAATATTAATAATTTTAACCCTTATTTTTATTTTTCAATAAAGAAATATTTATATTATGGTTCAATTGTTCGATTTAAGATAATTATCAGAAAGTCTTTTAAAAATTCGTCTCAAAGTTTCAGAAAGAGCAGATTTAGATATATTTAGATAATTAGCAAATTCGGTTAATGAAATTTTTCTTGGAATATCAAAATAACCGTTTTTATAAGCAACATTTAATATTTCATTTTGTCTTTGAGTGAGTAAAGTAGGTTTAATGGCGTATCCTATTCTTCCTATGGCTGCTTTTATGCCTTTTTTTTCTAATTCTGTTAAGAAATCGTCAACTTTAGAACGATTAGTAATAGCTTCTATTCTTATTTTACCTTCTTTTACTAGTATTGGATATATTATTAAAAGCTCAGTTTTTATCAATGTGTTTAAAATCCATGGATCAACCACTCTAATGTTCATAATTATAAGATCATTTCCTTCAAATAAGATTTGGGAAGAATTCTTAGTTAATTGTTCCTTAAAATCTGAAATAAATTGTTTAACAGATAGACCCCTTATTTGGAATAAAGTTATCCCCGCATTTTTTTCTATAAGAAATTTAGATAGGATATAAAAATTTAATTCGGGATATTTTTCGTTAAATTTGAACAGCCATTTATCTTGAGGGATGACTATTTCAAGCCTAATTTGAACAATATCTTGAGGCATAATAAAAGAAAATTATCTTTTTAGAAAAACTTTACCCGTAAAGCGAAAAAATAAAAAAAAAAATGGATTTTTTTAAGGTGTTGGTAACGCTGCAAGTACGCTAACATATGAACTTAGGAACAGAACCGATAATCCCGCAAGAATATTCAGCAATAGCGTGAGCATATTGAGCTTTTGCTTTTGTTCTGGTGTGAATTTCTTAACTCTATCCACAATCTGACTGCGGAACAAACTTAAGAATATCATCACGAAGTATAACAAATGTTTGATACTCATAAGGGTCGAGTATTCATTTCCAAAGCTCAAAAAGCCCGTGGATAATCCAGATAATACGGCCATATTAGACATAAATAACCCGGTAATTATCAGTCCAATTATACTGATATAGGTTAACAGACTTAGTTTTTTCTTTATCATAGAATTCAATGCTTGAGTTTCTTTGGATTTACCAAGAACTTTCCTCATTGCAGGTAAAACGGTAAATGCAAGCGTTAGCATACCCCCAATCCACAAAGCAGTAAATACATTGTGGAGGAAGTTAATCAATATTGGAGTAATTATAGCAGATATAGGAGCCATAAGGATCACATCTATAGTTTTTTTTAATTAAAATGTATAGTTAATTAAAATGGATAATTAAGTGATATAATTATTATTTTACCCGTAAAGTGAACCATTTCTTCTTTACCCGTTCCATTACTTCATCATGAGTGTATGTTATCCCCTTACTGATTTGGCTTTCAGCTCTTAGGAGCTTTTGTTTTACAAAAAGATGGTATTGGATGTCTTCTAAAGTTGTGTCTTTAGGTAGATCTTTTATAACCTTAATTACTTCCTCTTTAATATTTATCCCGTTGCTCATATTCATAATACATCATTATCTAAATAGTATTTCAGATTTATAAAAATACTCTTAATTTAAGAATTAGAGAATAGTTCAATATTGAGTTAATATTTTTATATTGTATGAATCTTGTATAAAACGGGTAAACACGAAGATATTACATCAAAAGAGTTATTATGAATTTAATTTTGTATGATGACTTTTATTCGAAAGTAGATTCCATTTATTTTTAAATTTCCAATTACTTAAAATATTTTTTAGAATCCTCAATTTCAGCAATTATTTCTTCCTTGGCTTGGTCTGGAGGGCGTATATTTTCTTTTTGAACATATTCCATTATTTCATAAAGAGATACATTTGCTTGCGAAGCCGCTTCTTGTAGGCTGACTATACCTTTTTGATATAAATTCTATAAATAAGTGCGTTTGCATCCACTATAAATCTCACATATGGATTATATATAAATCATAATATTTAAGTTTGCGTTGTATACATTAATTCTATGATTTTTTGGGACCACTTTAGATCCTGAAATAGTATAATTCGAAGATATTATGACAATTATTATGAATTGCTTAAAGACATTAGCATTTTGAAATAAAAAATAAATTAAAAAAATTAATTATTAAGTATTAGCTATTTCTCTGCCGAATTCTACGCATTTTTCCAAACTTTCATCATCAGGGTTCCACAAAGTGCGTAGACCGTCGTTAATTACAGAAAAACCGCTCTTTTCTAGATGTTCCTTAATAACCTTTATTGATTCTCCACTCCATCCATAACAGCCGAATGAAGCAGCTTTCTTGTTTTTAAAACGCATTTCTTTAATCATCTCCAAAATTTCGGCAACACCAGATAGAACTCCTCCACCAATAGTAGGTGATCCTACAAGAAT
>JAUWHC010000365.1 GCA_030606095.1 Promethearchaeota archaeon
TTTAGAACTAATTGATCTATAGCAATATCTAAGGTTTTCTCGATTTCCTCTTCTTTATCCGCGTCTAGTTTTTCTTTTGCTGAAGATTCAGTAATTTTAATTCTCCCGAGAACTTTGTTAATATTATTCTAATTATCTTAAATCGTGTTAATTAATTAATTTTAGCTCTTAAAAAATTCAAAAAAAACATATATTTTTAACCTAATCTTCACCCGACAAAATTGTTCTTTCTATTTCTACTCTTATTTTTTGAGGGTTTCTTACCTTTCGCTAAAACGCTTTTCAAGCCCAAAGTCTCGTGAATTGCATTCTTCCATAATTTTGTTTCCTCCTTAGTACGGCGTACCAGTGCGTTTAATTCCTTTATAATTTGCGCTCTATCGTAATCAGTACCCATGGCTTTGATAATTTCTTTAATTTCTTGTTTTCCCGCATAAAGTTGTTTCAACACATGTTCTCCGCGAATCCGAATCTGTGATCCTATTTTTTCTTTCCCAACACGACTAATAAAAATAGATTTCTCCTGACTAAACTTCGTTTCCATTGGAGAATTGGTTTTTGCAAGGATCGGGAAATCGTAATATGCACACAATCCCCTCCGATAAGAATAATAAAGACGAACCCATTCTTGCTTGATAGTATTTGCCGGCGTATCTTTTTGTGGAAGGAAAGTCCTTAACTGCGCCTTCTCCATAATCCCCCCAAAGCCCTTGACTTTTTCCCAAATCTCTTCGAAATGTTCGTCTAAAACATTTAATTTCTCTTCCTTTAAAGCAGACGCTTCCTTTACTTCAGCTTTTTTCGAGTCAAGTTCTTTACCTAGCGACTTACGGATGGATTGAAAGGCCTCGTAAAGTTCTACGCACTCTTTATAGTGATTTTCCGTTTCTTTTAATGCGTGATGCAGTGAATCTGCGGTTTTATTCATAAGCTTCACGATTTTGCGATCTGGATCCTCTGCTGCCAGTACGCGGTCCATCTCTTCTACATAGCGACATAATCGTTCGTAGACCTCAACACCACGCAGATGTTCAAACTTTCTTGTCCTGGCTTTTATAAGGGTTCTCAAGGATTGCTCAACTTCTCGAAACACCTCTCGAATGGGCGCTTTCCCAATTCCTTCAAAAGAGATCTTGCTAGTTTTAGAAACCGTTAAAATATGAAGATTATTCACAGTTTTACTTAATTCTTTATGCAAGTTTCCGTCCTTTACTTCGATGTGATTCCAGAGATTTTGAAGAAAGTGAAAATGGCAATATTGGTGCGGGATCTCGGAATAGAAAGTGTCCCGCATTTTCACAATCGAACCTTGCTTGTCGGAAACTAGCCCTGCTAATTCTACTTCGAAAAAAGTAAGGATTTCTTCCACGAGAGCGTGGAGCGTGGAGTGATCTGCAGATTCCAGGATAACGATTTTTAAGACGCGATTGCTAATAAGATCTACAAAAAGCCACAATGCGGCCCTGTTCTTGTCTGGTTTCTGTCCATCCAGTGCTAAAATGATCTTTCCTTGTGCTTTAAGTATTTTAATCGTACGTTTGTCTATTTGGTTTGAAAGAAATGCGTCAATTTCGTTAATATATTTTCGAATCGTGCTTTCTGAGATTTTCACGTTGAATTGATCGTAAATTCGCTCGCAAATTAGAGCAGGCTTTTGCTTGTAAAGCTTAGCTTCTTGAGCAATCCACTTCCAAATGCCTAAGGAAAATTGCTTAAAGGGAAGGACATTTAAAGGCGAAGGATTAAGCGGTTTAGCGTGTAATTTGCAGTCGGGATTGGTGCAACAATAAAATTTTCGGACTTCTTTAATTTTCCCTTGAAAATCCATATATTCGTGCCCTCCAGAAGGATACAAGAATACAATGGGGCTGCCGCAAGATATACATTTTCTACCTAACTCTTTCGGATATGTGATATATTGAATATGCGCAAAAGAACTATTTTTTGATACACTCATTATAATATAATGTATCATTCTTGTATTTCAACTTTTCGTTCTTTTTGTCGCCGATAACGCCCTGTAACGAGCTAAAATAAAAAAAATAAAGATTAAGTTAAAAATATATGAAAAAAAATGGTATTAACACCTTTTAGGTGATAACCAAATTTTTTTTCTTTTACTTATTTAGTAAAAATTTAGATTGATATCATTTAAACTCTTAGATTTAGTATTTTTTTATTCAGCAAACTATCATTCTTTGTGCTGCGTGGGGTCTCAACCTCAAGGAAAACATTAATATAGGAGTTCTCCCCAGTAATAAGTAGAGATAAAAAATTGGTGGATTAAAATGATAATTTATTCTAATTTAGATGAAAAGATACCTATAAATTTTTTTTCTGGACCACAAAAACTGAATTCAAAATCAACATCTCAAATAATATGCGCTCATTTAGGCTCTCTCGTATGGGATGGATTCAACAATTTAGAGCATAAAAGAGAGCATAGAATTATGTGTTCAAAATGTGGGAAACGGTTTGGAAGGGATATTGAAATGTGGAATTTATTATCTTACCAACAAATGATTAAAATGATCCTTTACGAGCTATTTATTTTAAAGTTTCCGCTCACTGGAGTGGCAAAACAATGGGGAATTCCTCAACAAAAGTTAAGTCAATTTAGAAAATCGTTTGTTTCACAAGTTTTCCAACAGAATTCAGAGGTAATTGAGCAGAAATTAAAAGCACTTCCAAGAGGCGTAATATTAGGAGATGAGACATATTTGGGTTCTCGAGGCAATTCTGATACAGAAATTGTATTTATCAATAATGAATACGAAACGCTTTCCATTGGACTCGCAGATGAAGGTGATCTCAAGACATCAATTCTTGAAGCTTTCCACAAAATCCCTGAAGCGTGTAGAGAAAGACTTAAAGTCCTCATCACCGATGGCGAGCCTTCTTACAAATCAATTGCCAAGATATTCGGTAGTAAAGTAATTCATGTGGCTCAATTACATACTCAAAAGCAACGTGGAGAGGTTATCGTCAGCAAGTATGAAAAACTTGGTCCTCACTTTCTACATTATAAGATCTACACGCATTGGAAGGCATTTTATCGCAATAAGTATGAGCTCGCGTTTAAGTGGGAGATCAAGTTCATTAAAGGCAAGATTCAGAAAAAGAGAGGCAGACCTCTAAAAGCAGATATGACGGAAACTAAGAACGAACGATGGCGGCAAAAATTAGAGAATTACCAATCAGATTCGTTCCAGAAAGAAGGTACTGCCAAAATTTTCATAAATTTCGAGACTAACAAGTTATCCATCCGTGCGGGCGCTAAAAAGTGGATGATTCGGATGCTCACTCCTATATTCAAAATTTTTAAAGGAAAACACATTACCACCAACAAGATAGAAAGTAAACATTCGCAGGTGAAAC
>JAUWHC010000277.1 GCA_030606095.1 Promethearchaeota archaeon
TCTGGTGATTCTTCTGAATTAAATATTGAAAGACCCAAAATTCCTAATGCTGAAAGAAAACTTAAAATAAATGCTATCCACGCTCCCTTAGATTTTACCCCTTTTTCTTGTAAATAACGTGTAAATCCTATCAAGAAGAAAATCATAAAGACACCTGTAATAAACCAACAAATATCAAAGAAAACATAAAGAGCATTGGAAGGAGCTCCTAAATGACTTATATGAGTTATAAAAAAACTAAAATTTGGTTCAACTATCATCGCAGGGATAAGCCCGATTATGAAAACTATAAGTCCTATAAAAGAAAAATAACTCGCATGAACTTTTTCAAATAATTTATCAATTGCTCCCATAGTTTTTCACATAAATATTAAATTGCATCTTTTTAAGTTTAATATATTTCTAAATAATTAGCATTTTATATTTAAGGTTTAATTTTTTTTCTTGATCTTTCTAACTTTCTGAAGAATAAATTTATTAGAATATATTTTTTCATTCTTATTCTATTATATTCTAAATTTTTAAATATCTAAATTTTTTTTTTTCTCTTATTTTGATTTCTAATTTGAAATAAGTTAGATAATTTAATGGATTGTCTAGAGTGAACTATTTAAAGAAGTAGTGTTTTTTTGAAAGTCTTGTCAGATACTACAAATCTTATTGAAGCTGAATGCATTACCAAGTGTCCTACAAGTAGCTATTACAATAATTTTCCTTTAGCTACTATTATTGCTTTACCACCTACGGCTATAAAATATTTTCCTTCCTTCTCTTCGGCTCTTAATAGAAGTAGAGATTCTCTCCCCATTTCATAGCCTTGTTCGACGCGTATTTCAATCTTTTTCGTACCAAAATATTCGTGTTTTACCAAATAGGCGGCTAAACAGCCGTTTGCGGAACCTGTCGCGGGATCCTCTGGAACGCCGTAAAAATCGGAAAAGAAACGAACGTTTAAATCGTTCTTTTTGTTATAAGTTTCGGGGCAAAATACCAATATTGTTTTAGCTTGAGTATTTTCGATTAAAGCGTAGTACTTTTCGAGATCAATTTTCACGCGTTTTACGGCGTCTAATGTCTTTAAAGGCACAATGATCGTAGGAACACCAGTAGAAACGCCTTGAATTCTAAATCTTCCGTCAATATCGCTTTCGTTTAAGTTCAAAACATTAGCTACTAAATCAGGAGCGAAGAAACCGTTGAATGTAGGCTCCTTGTGCTCCATCCAAATCTCAGAAGTAATTTCTCCTTTGTATTTAAATAATATGGCAATTTGACCAATTTTTAAGTTTATAGATAGAGTTTTTGTTTTTGATTTTATAAATTCTTGTTGCAATACATATGCCGTTCCAATCGTGGGGTGTCCGGCAAACGATAACTCTACTTTTGGAGTGAATATCCTAACATCGTAATTTTCAATGGATGTGATAAAGCTGGTTTCTGAAAAATTCATTTCTTTAGCTATTAATTGCATCTCTTCGTCTGAGAGTTTATTTCCACTAATAACCACGGCAAGTTGGTTTCCCGAGTATCTATATTCAGCAAAAACATCTACTATATAAAAAGTGAGACCTTCGGTTTGTAGTTCCTTCATAAATATTTTCACGGATTTCTAATTAAATTTTAATTTAACGAATTATAAAATTTTACTTAGTTTTAATATACTTTTAGGCTACATTAAATAATAAATGTTATTAAAATTATTACTATCAATAGAATTATTATCTTTAAGAATATTGCGTGTATATTAATTATAGAATGCTTAACAATAAAAATCGAAACTATCGTACTCGAAAGTAAAATTTTGTTAAGTTCTTTCTAAGAGAATTTGGAGGGTCCCTTCAAGGCTGGGGTATGTTAATTCCGTTTACTGAAAATAAATACCATAAAAAATTATTGAATAAATATACAAATATAGAGATAAAAAATAGAAAATTATTATAGATATAGGCTAAGTTTATCTAAATCCTTTTTTATTACGGACCTTCTCTTTTTTTCTTCTTTCTTGGCGTTATAGCCTTGTTCATCTTCCTTCAATCTATTAGGGTCTTTATCGTAAGCTTGTTCTACCAGCATCCCATATCTCACTGCATATGCTACTAATTCAGGAATTATAGAAATCATGCTTTTAAAGCTAAAGATTTCGCTTAATCTACTTAAAATCTTTATCATTTCCTCGAATGGATTTAAATCAACTTCTGGTTTATCCATTACGTCCATTATTCTTTTGAAAAGCACTTCGTGAAATAATTCTAATTCTGCTTTATCTAACGCATAACCATTTTCTTGCTTTTCTTCTTCTTCTCCCGTAAAATTACCTTAAAATTAATTAATTACAATTTTAAAATTCATATTAAATAATAATTAAATAACGATTTTTTAAATTTTTTCACAAATCAATAAATAACCTTAGAAGAATAAATAATTTTGAGCTTACTTTAATTATTCTCTAAATTCTTGCTTTAAAATCGCTTTAAATTCTTTATCCCTTTTACTGAAAGGAATCTTTTCGTCTCCAGTATAGATGTCTTCAAGAGGCGATTTCTTGAAGAATATAGAAAAAGATATAATGGTTTTAGAGAAATTTAATTGAAACTCAGAAACTGTCTCACGAGATTCTTCTTGTATTTCGTGAAAAACTTGTTTGATCTTTCCAGAGCTCATTTTACTCTAACCTAATTATTTTAAAATAGAATTAATTTTGATTTCTTTTTTTAACATATTGACGCATAGCATCTTCAAACTCTATTTTCATTAAAGTTCTGTAAATAGGATGTCGATTATTAAATCGTATTTGTTCGGTACCTGAATAGATGTCTATAATATTAAGCGATACTTTCATTGCATTGTGATTATTATCCTTAAATCCTTGATGAATATCGATCATTTTTTCAGAATTCAAATTAATACATCCCTCTTTTTGTTTAGTTAGATTCTTTTTTACTTATTAAACCGTCTTCATATTTTAAGTTTAATCCTAACTTTAAAAGTTCATTTCTGTGACCAAATATTACCCTTTGAAGCGTTTTTTGATTAATTTCAAGAATTTCTGCTAGTTCTACTGCTTTTATGCTCGATATTGTTTCAAAAAGTTCAGGTAATTGATTAATTATCTCTTTATCTAAATCTTTTAAATCTTTTTTAATCGATAAACCTTTAGTTTCGGCTATTACTTGCCGCCTAATACCGGCTAAGTCTATTTCCCATGTTTTCATAATCCTATCCGAATTTTGATTTATCCATTCTTTTATCATTTGATAAATAACTGCTGCTTTAGAATTCGCTATAACACCCTCTAACGCATCAATTATTTTATAGTCAATATTTTCTAAATTAACTGTTATTCGCTTTTTACTAGTTTCACTATTGTCGGGCGTCATACCTTTTGATCTTATTATTGTCGAAAATTATTTTTTATTAATTTGTAAGAAAAAGTTTTCATATTTAAATATTGCGATAAATGCATCGAAGTGATGCAAATTGCATCACATTTAAATAATTTAAGTGTTATTTGTATATTATCGAAGTGATACTTCGATATTTTCTTGAAAAAAATGTAAATGTTAAGGTTGCGTGTGTGAAATGTTAGAATTATATCCTACTAATTATGAAATATTAAACACGAAAGATAGAATAACAATTGATTTAATTAAAGATGGAGAAGAGTTTTTAAAACAATTTGACATCAATCAAGATTTCATACTTGACACGGTCTCTTTAATCCATAGATATCTAAGAATTAAGAAAAAAATACCACATAATCTATATAAATTTTTCATAGCAGCTTATTATGTGGTAACTAGACATCCTTTTGCGTTCCCTGCCCACGAAAAGAAAAAAGATTTCTGTAATAAGTTTTCCCTTCAAATCAGCTCGTTAGAATATTGCGTTGAGAATATAACCTCTACTTTAGGCTACATTAAAATTTTCGATGACATGAATTTTCCTTATTTTATCGATCCAAATCGAGACTTAAGCTTAAGTATCATAAAAAATATTGTTAAATCCAAAATAGATGCTTCCATGATGAAATTTTTACTATATAATCGACCAATTAATTCGCAAATACTAACAGAAGAGTTAGTTTGTGATATTATATTTGAGCACAAAGCTTTCCCTGAAGAACTTTTTCGACAGTTATATGAAATTGTTTCTAATCTTGTCGAAGAAGAATTTACTGAATACAACGAGTATATAATGCTTCAGCAAAAATATTTTATTTAATCAAATATTTTTATTATTCTCATTCTCAAAAAAATTTACACCTTATTTTAAAACTGATATTTTAACAGGATTATTATTATCCTTTCATTATTATCCAAAAAATTATCATTAAGATTATTAATATTAGATAACAGCAACATTCAAATCTTTTCTGTGGATCTTCGCTCATTCTTATTATATACCTTTAATGTTTATATCTCTAAAATATTTATATATTAAGTCTGGTCTTACTAATACACCAGACTTTTTGTATAGT
>JAUWHC010000105.1 GCA_030606095.1 Promethearchaeota archaeon
TTATCGATGCCAAGGGCATGATAATTATGCCGGGAGGAATTGATATTCATTCACACATCGCCGGGGCAAAAGTAAATGCCGGACGATCTTTACGACCTGAAGATAAAGTGCCAGAAAGTAACGAGAAAAAAACTAAAATAAGGCGATCTGGCACGGGATTTAGCGTACCGAGCACATGGGCTACTGGTTATAGATACGCCACGTTGGGATATACGACCGTATGTGAACCCGCTATGCCTTTATTGGAGGCTCGACACACTCACGAAGAGTTTCTAGAACTTCCTATTATCGATAAGCTCGCGATGCCAATCTTTGGAAATAACTGGTATGTCCTCAAATATGTAAGGGAAAACGATATCGATAAATTAGCGGCCTATGTAAATTGGATTTTAAAAGCTACGAAAGGTTATGCGATTAAAATTGTGAACCCAGGAGGCGTGGAAAACTGGGCTTGGGGCAAGAATTGCGATAGCGTGGACTCTCCAGTTTTGCATTGGGATGTTACACCCCGGCAGATTGTCGAAAGTTTAGCAAAAGCAAACGAGTTATTAGGATTACCGCATTCAATTCATGTACATGCTAATAATTTAGGTCACCCTGGAAATTACGAGCATACGATAGAAACCTTTAAAATATGTGAAGGAATCGAACCCTATGGTGAGAGAGAGCGATCCTTTCATATTACCCACTGTCAATTCAATGCGTACGCAGGCACAAATTGGGGAAACTTTAGTTCAGGAGCATCCCAGATAGCAGAATATGTCAATTCCCATAAACATGTGTCTCTGGATAGCGGCCAAGTTGTTTTTACAAAATACGCTACTACTACAATGACAGGAGACGGTCCATGGGAACATGCTTTGCATCACTTAGGAGGGACGAGTCCTTGGGGCGCAAAACCAGGAATGAAATGGGTAAACGGGCAAGTTGAAGCAGAGTCAGGATCAGGAGTAGTACCTTATTTCTTTTCTCCGAAGACAGGTGTAAACGCCGTCCAATGGGCAATTGCCCTCGAGTTAATGCTCTTAGTCAAGGACCCGTGGCAAATTAGCCACACAACGGACCATCCCAACGGAGCGCCATTTACGACCTATCCTATGGTATTCAAATGGTTAATGGATCGCAAATCCCGAAAAGATATGTTAGAAAATGTGGTTTCAAAGAAAGCAAGCACAGCAACGACCTTGCCAGATTTAGATCGAGAATACACTCTAAGTGAGTTGTGCATTATTACAAGAGCAGGAAACGCTAAAACCTTAGGACTAAATGATCGAGGTCATCTTGGCGCTGGAGCAATCGGCGATGTGGCGGTTTATAAGTTAGATCCAAACAAAATGGATGGTGAAGCGATCGAGAAAGCGTTTTCGAGAGCAGCGTATACGATAAAAGAAGGTCAAATAATAGTAAAAAATGGTGAAATCATGGCATCGCCTATGGGAACATTAATTCGCGCTGAAGGGAAAATTAAGGAAAGCGTTCACGAGAATATGATGGAAGAAGTAATTGCGAGCTGGCGGGACCACTACAGCATTAATTTTAACAACTACGCGGTACAAGACGCGTACGCTCCAAAAGAAATAGTAATAAATAATACATTATAATTTTTTTTCTATTAATTTTTGATAGCAAACTAAAAATGGATTGGCCCTTATTCATACAACCTATTATTCATCAATAAGAAATTAATTATAAATAAAATAGGGAATTTTTTATATTGAAATAATATCTTAAACTAAAATCTTTACATCTAATAACTTAAAAAAACTAATAAAGAGAAAAGATTTAAATAACAGAAAAATATTAGTTATCGTAGAGTAAGACAAAAGTAAGACAACACTTTTGAATTAAAATTTAAGTAATGTGAATTAAATAAATAAAATAGGGAAATATAACCATGACTCCTGCACCGCCCTGGATTTTTGTCTTTTGGTAGTGCGTAAAGCACTCATCTAATACTCCCCCTATTTTATTTCTGACCTTCTTATTAGGTCTTGGTTGCAGGAGTCTCCCTTTTCACATTGAAACTTTCTAAAGTCATTCTTTTTTAGATTTTAATTCAGAATTTTTAGATCTCGATCAGTTATCAGAAAGCACTTATGGCGCTATAAGTAAGGATAATTCCGGCATGGGCAGCAACGCTGTATATGTTGATTTGGGAGATATCTTGGTAATTATTGACACAACCCTTAAAATAAAAGCCATAAAGGATTTCACATCTTTTAACAATTTTAATGCTTGATCTTAAAGAGATATTAAGATTTATTAGACAAATATTAAGAATTTGTGCTAAAATTTATATTATAAAGGCTCTTTTTTAAGCAGTAAAGCTATTTCAAAAATATAATTGCTTAATTATTGAGTAAATATCAAGTTCAATGAAAGGGTTAAAGAAAAGGCGGGAGTTTAAAACATCGCTTGAAGACTTGTTAAAAGAGATTATGGAAAATGTTGAAGGTGTGAAAGCAGCGCAGCTTACGGCGGATACAGGTCAACCACTCGCATCTATACTACCCGCAAGCGCAGATGATATGCGATTAGCAGCCATGACTGCAGCACTCTGTTCATTGAGCGAACGTGCTATTGGAGAAATGGGTCTTGGCGAATTCGAACAATCGTACATAAAAAGTAGTAAGGGATACCTATTGATTCTACATGCTGGGGAAGATAGAGTTTTAACTGTGTCTACTACAAAAGACATTAAGCTCGCGCCAATCCTATATAAACATTACAAACAACTAGAAGAGGGCAACGAAATAGTTAGTAATACGCCCCCTATTTAACGCTTTAATTCTAATTCTTCTGGTGTTACGTTATGAAATTTTTCGTATCCAGGTACAGTCATTCTCGTAAAAAATAGACATTTTATATTGTCCAAAAAATTATGCTTCTTTGGAAATTCGGGGTATCCCTCATTAAATATTTGCTCCCGAAAATTTTCTGTGAAGTAGCCTGTACTAAAAAATCTCCTTAAGAAAACGAATTTTCGAAAAAATCCTATTAATTTAGCGTTTAATGGAGTTACTTGGCTTCTATGCTGAGACAATGCTTCAAAGATGATTTGGATATCTTTCCATCTGCATTTTAATTTGAAATTTGGCTTGAAAGAGTAGTAATAAAAAACACGAGTAGGTAGCTCGTTTTTACTTAGCTTCTTAAGAGCAAAGAAAGGCAATCTACCAGTGTTTATGTGATCTGGATGATAATCAAGAGCATACCAAGGGTCTGGTGCGAATATAATATCAGGTTTTTCAGTACGAATTATGTCTACAACTTTATTCAATGCTAATTTATTCATTGGAAGGTACCCATCGATATAACCTACTTTTAAAACTCGAACATGGTTTTTGGTGTATTTAGTATACACATTATTTGCATTCTCTAATTCTCTAGTTCGAATTCTTTTTAAACGAGCCCCCTTGAATTCAATGCGATGCGTTCCAAATTCACAATTAGTCATCAGCACTTCCACAACTTCATTTCCTAACCTTAACGATTCTAAAAATGTAAACGGCACACCAAATTCGATGTCGTCGATATGAGGAGTAAAAAATAGAATTTTAAATCGTTTCATATTTTTTCATAAAAATAAATTATAATTATATCTTTTTATCTTCGATATCAATACCTAGTTCTCTTAACCGTTCGCGTATTATATCGCTTAGATCGTAGATTTTTTTATCTCTTAATTTAGCGCGCATTTCAATTATTAAATTAACGAGACTTTTGATAAGTTTATCTTTTTCATCCATGCTTTCAAACGAAAAGGGTGTCATATTAGCCTTTAAGGATGGAAAAATTCCGAAAATCTTTTCATTGAATTCTATAAATTTGAAAAATCGATCCTTAAATTCTTGGTTTATTTTCAAGCCATCTTGTAGTATAGCTTTGTTAATTTCTCTAAATAGCGCTAACAACGCTGCCAAAGCTACAGGAGTGTCAAAATCGTCTTCCATAGCGTCAATTATTTTATTTTCCGTAGTTCCGATTTTTACAATTAAGGCGTTAAGTTGCTTTGATTTCTTTTCAGCAAATTCAGCATTGTTCACTTTTTTAATCGTATTTATTAATCTGTTATAAGTATTTTTGGCTTGCTCCATGCTTTCAATAGTATAATTATTTGAACTTCGATAATGACTCGATATCAAATACCAACGAATAATCATTGGGTCGTACTGCTTGGCAATATCTGCTACTGCGAAAATATTTCCAAAACTTTTAGACATCTTTTCATCTTTTACATTAACATAACCGTTATGTAGGAAATAATTAGCAATTCTTTTGCCAGTGTAAGACTCTGATTGCGCGATTTCGTTCCTGTGGTGTGGAAATTTCAAGTCTTGACCTCCCCCGTGTATATCAATTGTTTCACCTAAAAAATTCAAGATCATAGCAGAACATTCAATGTGCCATCCAGGACGCCCTTCACCCCAAGGACTTTCCCAAAAAGGCTCTCCTTCTTTCATTCTTTTCCACAACGCAAAATCTCGACTATCTAATTTATCTTCTCCAAATGCAGTATCTTGATCCATTGTGTAATCTTCTTCTTCGCTTTCTTTTCCTTCATCTTTACTCTTTAGAAGAATGGAACTATATCCAGGAAATGATTTAACTGAAAAGTATACGGATCCATTTTTCTCGTAAGCGTGTCCCTTAGAAATCAATTCTTTAATAAAAATAATTATAAAATCTATTACTTCGGTTGCGCGTGGATTTCGTGTATCTTGTTCGACATTAAGCATTTCCATGATTTCCTCATATTCAGCGATATATTGATTGCTTAAAGTCCTAAAATCTATGTTTCTTTCTTTAGAAGTCTTAATTATTTTATCGTCAATATCAGTATAATTTTTAACGATATTAACTTTATAACCCTTAAACTTTAGATATCTGTGAATTAAATCAAAAGCAACTGCGGATTTTGCGTGACCAAGGTGAGGCGAACCATATACTGTAACGCCACAAACATACATTTTGACTTTTCCGGGTTCGATTGGCTTAAATTCTTCCTTTTTAAATGTTAAGCTATTATAAACTTTCATGACAATTTTTACACCTTAGAAGAGCGTATTATTAGTGATAAGATGGGTATAAGAGCCAGCGATGGGATTTGCACCCATGATGCTGAAAGCAACGGCTCTGCAGGCCGCCTCCTTACTACTCGGATACGCTGGCAAATTATTATTATTTTATTCTTTTATTTATTTTTTTAAAAAATCAATATTTATTAATTTTAAAAGGTAAATTATGCTAAAAATTTGTTGTTAATGTAATAAAAATGTTTGTTCTAACTCTTTAATTATAATCATTAAAACTAGAAATGATATAAAAAAATTTATATCAAATTGGCTATTTAATACACTTTCCACAACATTGACCACTTGAATTTAAACTACAACTTTCGAAATTAAAATCAAATGGTAATACAAAATCGTTTGTAACATCGGTAATTATATCCATATAAACCGAAGAGACGTTGGGATTCTTTCTAAAATGCTTATTAACCATCTCATCAATATGAGCTAGTTTAGAACCCATTATAAGAACACTGAGATTAATAGTGCCACTCAATCGAAACGCGTTTAGCATGTATGGACATCGTTTAACTAATTCTATGGTTTCGTTTGGTTCTAAAGTTTGAATTTCAACTCGTGCAAGGATTAAATCCATGGTTTTAACATTTATACCCGCTTGAAATTTTAAGATTCCCGCTTTCTCAAGTTTCCGAATCCTCATTCCGATTGTGGGTTGGCTCCGATCAACTCTTCTTGCGATTTCTGTATGAGAAAGTGTAGGTTCCTTTTGAATTAATTCAATTATATTCTTGTCTATCTCGTCGATTTTAAAAACTTGACTTTCCATTATCTCCATTTTAAATTTTTATTTTTTTTTTATATTCATTAATAACGATATACTCATATATAAATCGTGGATATCTATTTTTTGATTCTTAACCTGATAAAGAATTTCTGCTCCTGGATGAATTTCTACGGCCGTTAGATCTCGTGCAATACTGGAAATATATCTAGGTATGTATGGTAGTCTTAATTTCCAAAAAAAATGCGCTATACGATATAGTAATACAGCTTTTATCCCAGGATAACTTGTTAATACTTCAATTAAGGTGCGGGTAGCGGGATCTTTATTAAACATAGCATTCACATCTAAAACAAAGAAATATAGAATACTTGGAAGATACTTGTTAATTTCGCTGTAATCCAAATCATCCATTTCCATTAAATTCTCCCTCCCATTTTTTTAGAAATTTATTTATTCATACTTAAATAAAAAATCTATTTTATCAAATAATTAATCTCTATAAATAATAAATTATTAGAATAATCAAAATTTTATTAAATAGAGGTTTAAAGATGGAATATGGTTATAGTGGCAAAATATTAAGGATTAATTTATCAAATGATAAGATTAGCATAGAAAATCCCGAAGAAATATTCTATAGGAAATATATTGGTGGAGAGGGTTTTGTTGCGTATTATCTTCTAAAAGAATTAAAACCTAACACAGATCCTCTTGGTCCCGAAAACAAGTTAATTTTTGCTACGGGCCCTATAACGGGCGTATCTATCGCGGGAGCGGGAAGAAATAGCATCGGTGCAAAATCGCCCTTAACAAATGGATTTGGTGAAGCGGAAGTGGGGGGATATTGGGGGCCGGAGTTGAAAAGAGCTGGTTTCGATGCATTAATCATTGAGGGAAAAGCAAAAAGCCCTATTTTTATATGGATAAAAGATGGAAATGTGGAAATAAGAGACGCTATCCATATCTGGGGAAAAACAACCGGTGAAGCTCAAAAAATAATAAAAGAAGAATTAGACGATAAGCTTGTGCATATAAGTCAAATTGGTCCAGGAGGCGAGCATTTAGTGCGGTATGCTTGTGTGATAAATGATCTTCGTAGTGCTGCGGGTCGAACGGGTATGGGAGCCGTCATGGGTTCTAAAAACCTTAAAGCCGTAGTTGTAAGAGGAAATAAGAGACCTAAAGTGGCTAACAAGGAAAAGCTAAGAGAATTAAGGAATTCTTTTAGTAATGACTACTTGAAAAATTATAAAGAATATTTTTCACATGGAACTGGTGGAGGTGTAATGGAAATGTTTGCCTCAATAGGGAACCTTCCGACTCGCAATTTTAAAGCAGGAGGAATTGGTAGTGCTAAGAATCTAGACCCACAAATTAACAAAGAAGAAATTAATCTAAAAATGGAAACTTGTTTTGCGTGTCCAATTAAATGCAAAAAGGTCGTACAAATTAAAGAACCATGGGTCGTAGATCCAAAATATGGTGGTCCAGAATACGAGACACTTGCTGCTTTCGGCTCTAATTGTGGGATTTACGACCTTAAAGCAGTGTGTAAGGCTAATGAACTTTGTAATAAGTACTCAATTGATACGATCTCTACTGGTATGAGCATTAGTTTTGCCATGGAGTGCTTTGAAAATAATATATTAAATGAGTCCGATACTGGAGGGATTATTTTAAAGTTTGGTAATTCCAAAGCCATGCTTCAAATGATTGAAAAAATTGCTAAGCGAGAAGGTTTAGGAGATATTTTAGCTGAGGGCGTAAAAAGAGCTGCCGAAAAAATTCAAAACGGAGCGCAAGAATTCGCCATCCATGTGAAGGGTCAAGAACTTCCGATGCACGAACCACGCTTAAAACAAGGGTTGGGGCTTGGATACACGATTTCACCAACAGGAGCAGAACACATGCATAATCTCCACGACACAGTTATTGCAAATGAAGGCTCGATAGCTAATTTTAATACATTTGGAATATTAACACCACTCCAACTTGATGATTTGAGCGCA
>JAUWHC010000378.1 GCA_030606095.1 Promethearchaeota archaeon
TAGAGGAATTAAATGAAGCTCATTTTAATCCAACAGTTTCCAAAATAAGCATGTTCTTATCAGGAATTTTTATGGGTAATGTGGGGATATTTATATCATTATTAAGTGGGTATCCAATTTATTCAATAGTCTTGTTCAGAGGTATTTTTGGAGCTGCTTTTCTAATTTTGTTTATGTTAATAACAAAATCTTTTTCTATTACTTTCTTTAAAGAGTGTTTCAAGATGCACTGGAAATATTTAATTATAATAGCAATTTCTAACCCATTAGTCGTATATCTTTACTTTTGGAATATAATTCTCACTGGTTACGCTTTTGCAGCTTTTTTGTTATATACTAGTGGGGTTTTTCTATTATTCTTTTTAGTAATAACAAAAGAAGATAAAGTATCAAAAATCAACTTTATTAGTTTCATTTTAGCAATCGTGGGGATATCCATTATAATGGAATTTTGGACAGGTCAAAACTTAATATTGGGAATAGTTGTTGGGATTTTTTCAGGTTTTTGCTTAGGTATATTGATTTTTTCTAAAAAAAAAATTTATAGAATTAGAAGAAAAGATCAATCAATAATTAATTCGAATGGAAATTTTGATGCATTTTTAACTTTATGGTCAACTCTATTCCTAATTTTTCCATTTCTACCATTTGGTATTACAGATTTGTTTAGAATCACATTTTTGGATTTAATATTTATTTTAGGCTTAGGGCTTATCCCTACTGCTTTAGCGTTTACACTTTATAATGTTGGAGTGAAAAAAGATAAAGGAGGTAACATTATAATTTTATCGTATTTTGAGCCTGTCATGGCGACTATTAATACAGCTATTTTTTTAAAGAATTTCTCTATTTTCACCATCATAGGAGGTTTCTTTATTCTATTAGCTAATTATATTACGCTAAAATATTTAAAGTAAGAGAAGCCAAAATATGGAAAAAGTAAGGAATTATCGAAAAATTGAAATTCCTTCAAATATTAATAAAACAAAAACAAATACATGTTCTCCATGTCAGATAAGGAAGAAAGGGAAATCTCAAGAATTAAAGAAGTCGAAAGTACCAATTTAGCTCGAGATGATATAAGAGAGTTAGTTATTGAAACTAAAAAAGCGGTTGAAAAAGATAACGATTTATTAGCTAATAGAATTCATCGTAATTTTTTAGACAATAACATCAAGTCCTTCGATATTGTAGGTGCTATAGGGGCGGGAAAGACAGCTCTGTTAGAAAAGATAGCAGAAAAGTTAACTCCAAAATTTCGAATGTTAGTCATTTGTGGAGATATTACTACTCGAGTAGATGCCGATCGCATAGAAAAGTACAACGCCGAAACTATTCAGATCAACACGGGCCGAGAATGCGCATTAAACGCGTATCACATACACCAAATAATTAAAAACAAGGATTTGCAGAATTACGATGTTATCTTTATCGAAAATGTAGGCAATTTAATTTGCCCATCGGAGTTTGTCTTAGGAACTGATAAAAGAATAATCGTAGTATCCATCACAGAGGGCGAATGGGTGGTCGAAAAGCATCCTATGCTATTTAAAATGTCAGATATCGCGGTAATTAATAAGATCGATCTAAAGGAACGCCTAGGAACTAATGTTAAGAAAATGATCGCTGACGCTAAAACAATTAACCCGGAAATAGAGGTCATTACAACAAGTGCGAAAACTGGGGAGAACATTGATAAATTAATGGAATTAATCGGCTTTTAAAGTTTTAAGTTTTAAAAGTGAAAAATATTAAAAGTAAAACCTTAGATGAGGGAATATGAAGGAAGAATTAACTAAGATTGAAGAAATTATTGTAAATCCTAACGAAATTAAAATATCAAACATTCAAGAATTAATGGAAATGTTCTTTGCTAAATTAAAGAATCGGGTTGATAACTATATTGGAGATTACCCAACTTTTATTGAACCCGTTTATTTAGAAGACAATGTTAAAATTGGAGACGATGTTCTTTTAGGTCCGAATGTGTACATTGGTGCAAATTCAAAAATCGAAGATTATGTTGAACTATCAAATACTATCATTTTCGATAATGTAAAAGTTGGAGAGAACTTTAAATTGGAAAATTGTATCGTTGCTAAAAATAGCTCTTTTAATTTTAAAAATTTGAACCTAAGAAATAACATCTTAAAAGGAAGTGCAGATTCAAAAAGCGAACTACAGAATATTGGATTTTAAAAAATATCGTTCTTGTAATTATCAATAATCTCTAAGCTAATTGTTTTAATATAAATTGGTGCTGCAAAATGAAAGATAATGAAAAGTATTTTAGCACCAATTTAAGAAGATGGAACGAGTTAGTTAAAATTAATGCTAAGTCCAAGTTTTACGACTTAGATGGATTCAAATCGGGTAATTCTTCTCTTTTTCCAATCGAAAGTGAAGAAATAGGAAATGTGGATGGTAAAACGCTCTTACACTTACAATGCCATTTTGGAATGGACACCCTTTCTTTTGCGCGACTCGGGGCGAAAGTCACCGGCGTTGATTTCTCGGATAAAGCCATTAAGCTTGCTCGTCAATTAAGCGAAGAATTAAATATCCCTGCAAAGTTTATTAAGGCAAATATTTACGATATACCAGACATATTACACGAAAAATTTGATATCGTTTTCACATCTAATGGCGCTATTGGCTGGTTGCCGGATTTATATAAATGGGCAGAAATAATTGATAACTGTCTGAAACCCGGTGGTACTTTTTATATTACTGAGAATCATCCTTTTGGCAATTTAATAGACGAAAAGTACAATACTGCTTTTCAGGTTGGCTACGATTACTTTAACGAAGGAAAACCTTATCGATTTGACGAAGACGATGGTGCGTATGTCGATCCCAATATTAAATTACAAAATTTTGAAACTTACGATTGGTTTCATCCAATGGGAGATGTTATTAATTCATTATTAAAAGTTAATTTTGAGTTAGAATTTCTCCACGAATTTCCGTTTAGTTTTTTTCAAATTCATCCCGATATGAAACAAAGAGACGATAAATATTGGGAATTTCAAACTTTAAAGCATTCGGTTCCGATGATTTTTTCAATAAAAGCTCATAAAAAAAAGACAAATTTGTTTCCATAAAGTAGCAAAACAATCTAGTTCAATGAAAAAAAAAAAGAATTTTAGTATAACCTAAGCTCTAATTAGCCAATTTGCCATCTTTTCGGGAAGAAAGAACCCGAAATAATATGCAAATGAACTTATTATCAATAAAAGTCTTATCAC
>JAUWHC010000137.1 GCA_030606095.1 Promethearchaeota archaeon
AAGCGAGGATCGTTAATTCAATCGGGCTTCCAGACGATTTTTTTAAAAACTACTTAAAAATGTGGAAGTATAACTATCTTTTTAAAGACAAATTCGATCCCCATAGTCATTGCATCCTCTAATTCTAATTAAGGAAATTTCATATACTACACAGAAGTTATTTTGATATTATACTAATTTTAATTTAGATTATTGTTTCATTTGCTATAGCCTATAGTTATTAATAATTTAAGATTGAAGAGATCTCGAACTTATGTCAGAATTTTTGCTCGATTTTTTTGTTCTCGCTGAAGGAGGAAAAGTGATATTTAGTCATGCTTCTCTGCTAAAATGCGATGAACAATTATTAGGTGCATATTTTCATGCAATAAATGCGATTTATAAGATTTGTTTTCAAAGAGACTTACAGAAAGTATCAATGAACCAATATCGTTTGCATTTTAAGAAAATTGAACCATTTTTCTTTATTGGTATGTCCTCAGTTAACATTGGATACAAATCTGCTAACAATAATTTTGAATATTTAGCTCACCTTTTTTACGATAAGTTCCAGCACAATTTGCCGCAGTATTGGCAAAGCGACGTAAAATTGTTTCATTGCTTTAGTTCTGAAGTAGATAAAAAATTAAAAGAAGTTATCATAGAAGGATAAAATCAAGCTTAATAATCTCACATATCAACTCTATGCCAAGTGGAATCCATACAAGAATATGAAAGAATCAAATATGTAATTTAGTTATTATCATAAATCATTTATAGTAATAATTCCATTTGTATAATGATGACAACACCAAAAGAAAAAGAAGTTAAAAAGGAAGACAAAATATCTGGAGAAAACCTTTTTTTTGATGATTCTGAAGAGATCATTTTAACTGAGCAAGAAGTACAAGATCTCGAAAAAAAGCTTGAAAATAGAGAAATTGATGATAGAACTCGTTCTTTTTTTAAGTCTTCTCACCAATTTTATAAAAGATTGGAAGAGAAGGAATATAAAATATCGTTAGAAGAAATTGAGAAATCATAAAAGGGATTTTTCAATTGACTGATTTATTTTTAAATAGGTAGCTTTTAACAAATTTAATAACTATAAATTCAATATATTTATGAATTTCCTAAAAAAGATTTCCTAAAAACAGATCATCAAGCAGCAATGGAAGCTTTTATTGAATCAGTTTTACCAGAACAAAATATTGAGCATAAGAAACGATGGGCGGTAAATATATGTATGCGATCTGATGTTGAAATAGTCATTAGAGTTCTTGAATTAGCTAGAGATGGAGAATCTGACTATCCTCTACATGAAATTAAGATTCCAACTCTAATTGTCTATGGAGACAAAGATGGGGAAAATATAATAGAAAACTGCTATTATCTAGAAAGAACTCTACCGAATGCAGAATTGGTGGTGATTAAGGGCGCAGGACATGTTCCAATATTTACCCGAACTCGTGAAGTTGTAGATGCTATTGAAAAGTGGTTCTTCAATAGAAAATAAATTAGTAAACTTCGCTGTGTTTAATTTTTATGGATTCATGGGGGAGTTGACTTAAATGTCCCGCATACTCTAACTTCCGAGAAAAATATTACTCCTTTAAAGTCTTAATTGCCGAGAACAATGTACGACAATCATTATAATGATTTTATCTTCCTCACTATTATATTTATAAAGGATTCTATAGTTATGATAAATAATTTGACGATATATCTCATTTTCTGAGTAAATCTTTCCCATCTCTGGGAATATTTTTAAATCCTCAATACGATTAAGAAGACCTTCAACAAAAGAATCTGCGTATTGTAAAGAAGACTTAGAGAAATAATCATATAGCTCTTTAATATCATCTATAGCGATAGGGTGGAATTAAATTTCGACCATTTTTCAAGAGGCTTTTTTTTATTAAACCTTATTATTTATATTTGTTGAATATTCTCCCCACGCCATTCTTTTACTAAATCTCTCATCTCATCTAACGTAGATGTTTTATACCCTTGCTTTAATTGATATTCTGCCTTTTCTAATTTTTGAAGAACAAAAAGTCGATACTGTAAAACCTCCAATGTAAAATCATCTGGCATACGTTCAATGAGATCGTGTAATTCTTTCTTATTAATATTACTCATAATCAGCCACTATTATAAAACTAGTTATTTATTCTTAAATATTTATTGACTTCAAGATTGTTTTTTGAACTTTAAAGATTTATTTAACTAAAAGCTATAATAGTATTTATTTAATAAAGAGAACATAAGTCTTGACAAAATAAAAACAAACCATTCCGAAAATTATATTATTATGATAAAACATTATTAGTTCAATGAATGAAATAATATTTCTTATTGAAGAATCATTGGAAGGCGGTTATGAAGCTAGAGCGCTAGAAGCCTCTATTCATACTGAAGCTGATAATATGTCCGAACTAAAAAAATCAATTCGAGATGCTGTTAAATGCCATTTCGATGAGAATGAAATACCTCGAATTATCAGATTACATTTCGTAAAAGAAGAGGTCATAACTATATGAAAATCCCCCGTGATGTTAGCGGGGCGAAATTATCCAAGTTATTGAAGAAATTTGGCTTTGAAATAACAAGACAGACTGGAAGCCATATGTGATTGACATCTACGATAAGTGGGGAATTCCACATAACTATTCCTAAGCATAAAAGTTTAAAAATCGGAACGTTAAATAATATCTTATCGGACATAGCAGATTATCTTGATATTAATAAAGAAGAACTCATATTAGAGTTATTTGGATAATATATCATTTTTCATGAGAACATTTTTAATTAAATCGTATTTTCTTTTATTATTTGATCCTTCTCCCCACGCCATTTTTTAACTAATTCTCTAGTCTTATCTAGAGTAGAAGTTTTACATCCTTGCTTTAATTGATATTCTGCCTTTTCTAATTTTTGAAGAACAAAAAGACGATACTATAAATCCTCTAATCAAAAATCAAAAAATTTTTAATCATCTTTTTACGACTTTCTAATAATTTAATTAAATTCCCTCTACTTGTAATTTACTATATTTTAATATAAAGGTCAAATAAATGGTGCTTTATAACTCTAGAAAGTTTTTCGAGATTTACATACCGTAAGGCGTCATTTTGATGGATTTGGGATGGAATTGAATTTGGAAACTATTCAAATTAGTCCCCAAAACATTTATTTTTTCGAACTTTATTTGTATTATAGAACTAAAAAAATATGATGTATAATAAAATGACATCAAACATTAGCGAAATTGGAAAAAAAGCATTAGAACTTTCCGTTCGTGATCGTGCATTATTAATTCGGCAATTATTAGAAAGCTTAGAAGGCGGAGATGAAGAAGAAAACGCCGAAGAATTATGGATCGATGAGGCTAAACGCAGATATGATCGATATAAACAAGGTAAAACATCAGAAAAACCCGCAAATCAGGTTTTAGAAAATGCAAAAACCAATTTGAAATGAGAACAATCACTTTTTTGTTAGAAGCTGAAGAAGAAATGAATTCTTCTGCCCAATATTACAATCAACAATCTTCAAGATTAGGGGTCGATTTTTTAGAAGAAATCGAAAAATCTCTTCAAATTATTGAAAAAGGTCCAGAAAGATGGCCTTATTATGAAGAGATCATACATAAATATAATACACGACGATTTCCTTTTTCTCTATATTATGTTTTTGAAAAGGAATTGGATAAAATAATAATTATTGCTATTGCACATCAGAAAAGGAAACCTGGTTATTGGAAACAGAGAATTTAATTTAAATTATCTGATTCTAATGGATTTGGGATAGAATTGAACCCCTTCAATCCTTGTCTTTAACATATTTTACCCTTTTTATTAATCCCCAATATATTCCGGGCTCTATGAAACGCATACGCAGAACATGAGCATACAGCTCTCAAATTTTTTTGCAAAATAAATTGATCATTAACTAGACTTGTATCATTGCGATCAGTAACAAAAATAACCAAGGCAAGTTGAGTTGTAATCCGGGGCCAAAAATAATTTCGCGTTAAAAGCATATGAAGAAGCTCTAAATTCTTTCTTGCCCGATTATAATCGAATACGGGGGCGATCTTATAAGTTTTGTGGAGGTACACTCGTACTTTTCGATAAAGGCGCTTTCTCTCGGGAATCCACGTGATGTGTCCAGAACGCAACACTTCACTGAAAGCTTTTACTTCTTTTAGAAATTTGTTCATAATGTCTATAACGAGAATCTCAGGCACATGCGTCTGTCCCACGATATTTTTGACAAGAAAGTGACTTAGCTCTATAACGCTGTTATCGCCGTTAGTAAGGCTCTCGCACCGGAAAAAATGATCTAACACCCTTTTCTTAACTAAAAAACGCTTAGAAAATTCGTTCAGTATTTCTAATTTTTTCACCAAGAATACCGATTCACTCGTATTTCCAACCATTGTTTATTCAATGTCGTAGACTTTAAAATCATTAAAAAAAATTAAACTCAAACTACAGCAATTACTTATAAAGAAAAATTATTGTGAAAAATTAGGGCTTAAAAAATACAAATAATTTTTCTACTTTTTAGACGCTTTATTTTTTTGTTCTAATAAGTACTCAAGCTGAGCGTCCTTTACGTAAGCCTTCCAATCTTTTTCCTTCATATGAACAAGGTGGAATAACTCGTCTAAGCTATCGTCGCTTTTGTTTAGCCCTTTATCAGAAATGGAATAACTTTTTCTACCGCGCTCGTCGAAATCCACGAGTACATCTTCTTTTAATATTAATTCATCGAGGTCCTCGTATAATTTCAATTGATCTATGCCTTCTTCTAACTTTTCTGGATGCAATAGAGATACTTTAGCTTGCCCATTGGTCCGTATGTAATTAACGAGATCTAATGTATATGTAAAACCCTTCTCTAGAGCCTCTCCCATGATTTTAAAATACTTTATTTCGCAAAACATACATATGAAAAAGTTGTTGTTCTTTTTGAGCTTCTCGTACCTTTCCTTCTCTAGCGGAAACTTGCTTTTACATTCGTCGCAAGTGCCCATGACGTACGGCAATTTAGAACCTTATTTTTATTATTATTCTTATTCATACACTTATACTTAAATTTTCCTAAGAATTAATCGTATATAAAAATTGTCTAAACGGCTACAATAGTTGGTCTAATGTTTTTTGTACGGCTCGCGGTTTTGCTTTCTGCTTTTCGAAATAGTCTCGGCACTTGTCAAAATTCGCAAGTAGTTTGGCTAAATTTTTTTGTACCTTTTCCCTATTTAAATAGTGTTCTTCACACAATAATGAAAATACTCGTTGCTCGTTGGGAAAACTCCAATTTAAACTAGGGTAATAGGTAAGGACATCGGGTAGCAAAAATATTTCTCTAACTTTCGCAATTAGTTCTAGAGTGAGAGAAGAAAAATCGTATTTTTTTTTTTCCTGGTATACTACATTTTCCAAATTTTTATGGTTTTTAACGAACTTATAAGCGTGTTTGGGTCCAATTTTTCTGATGCCCGGAAAATAATCGTTTCCAATAAGGATTCCTATGTCGACGAGTTGGAACTGATCGATTCCTAATCGCTTTAAATTTTCTTTCAGGTCGATTACCACGGGCACGACCTTTTGGTACTTCCACCTTCCTTGTATTTTTCGTCTCATTGATTTCGAAAAGTTTTGTATCTGGTGCAGACATCCGAAGAGAAGGGAATCGAAATCTTGGGAATTAGAATAATGGGTAATCCTATCCTTGACCAGTTGAGCGCATTGAGATTCTGCCGAAGCGGGAGAATTTATGCAAGGGACTCCTAAAGCTCCTAAGAGCTGTTTTGATTCTTTGATAAGATTAGGCCATAGATATTCTCTGGACATGGCGATTTTTTTTGCGCTTTCCCTGTTTCCAGAACGAAGCATCGATCGATATAAATTTTGCGTGAAAATAAAGTCGTTAAGTCGGTCTTTCGTTTTTATCTTCTTGAGCTCTGAATCGAGTCCGTCGAAGCAAAAAATCGGGAAAATCTTCTTGGAATAGTAAAAATTAATCCTATACAACAAACCATAGAGGTGAGATATCGGTCGTTGGGTTCGATCGAGAATAAGTCCTGCACGAGAGCCGTCTGGATTTTTTCGGGCGAAGTTAAAAAGGCTCATAATCACATTCGGGGCGTCTATTGCCAAAATTTTACCCTCTAATTCGGAAAATTCGATTTTATTTCGGACAATGAGCTCCTGTAATTTAACTCCCATAACTGAAAATCTTTTAAATTAATAATTAATAAAGAAAAAAAAAGATGGGTTAAGAATTTAGAAAAACGGTAAAAACAAAATATTGTTTACAGTTAGCGCTATTGCCAATAAAAAAGAAATTGATATAATACTGACCGAAACGAGCGTTATCTTCCATTTGTCGCTTATCAAGTTGTTTTAACCTCTTATTTCGAAGTTGTTAGAATATGTTAAATTAGTTTTATATAAATGAAAAAAATGCTCTCGAAATTTTTGTTTATCTATCTCTACAAATTATTATAAAAATTTAATCGTATTTGATTTCAAAAAATAAAAAAATAAAAAAGAAGTTATTTGAACCACTTCTCGTAATTATTGACCCACGACTTAACCGACTTTATCGCTTTAGAATAATCGACTATGTCGGTGTCGCTACCCGCGTTTATAGAGCTAGATACTGCTCTCCTATTGTACATGCTGGAGATCGCTTGATATGTCGCTCGATTACATTGTTTATCGGCTGAGTTCGCAATATCTACACCTAAATCGTACAACGCTTCAGAGGAATAGGCTTCGCAAGCAAATGAATCTCTTTATGAAATAATGGAATATGTTCAAAAAGAAAATATACGCCCTCCAGACCAAGCCAAGGAAGAAATAATTGCTGAAATTGAGGTTTCTAAAAAATATTTTAAGTAATT
>JAUWHC010000419.1 GCA_030606095.1 Promethearchaeota archaeon
GAAGTGTGTCCGATGTGTTATTGCAATCTGTGTTTCGTGGACCAAAATAAACCCATTTGGTTTGGAAAAACAACTGATTTTACAGATATTTTTGCTTTTCATTTTAATCGAGCTATGCACTTAGCGGGTAGATGTGTTGCTTGTGGCGCTTGTAGTAGCGTTTGCCCCATGGGTATAGATTTAAATTTAATAACAAGAAAATTAGAGAAAATTGTAAAAGAAAGATATAACTTTACTTCAGGTATGGATAAAGAAACGGTACCTCCAATGATGTCGTTTAGTATGGATGAAAATGAAGAATTTATGTTGGAAGAGGATTAATATTTGTGGTGATAAAATGGAAGTAATGATTTTAATGAAAGATCAGGTCGAAAAGTTATATAACGAGTTATCAGGAGAATATAATTTCTTTGCTCCCGTCAAAGAAAAGGGTTATATTGCTTATAGAAAAATATCAAACCCAGAAGAAATTGAATTAAATTATTTTAATTCTAAAATACCGCCAAAAGAAATATTGTTTCCACAGATGGAAGTTCTTTTTGAATTTAAAACAGATGGAAAAAATGTTATAGAAATTGAAGATAGAAAAGATTTAGACGAAAAAAATATTCTTTTCGGTATAAGACCGTGCGACGCTCATAGTTTTGATCTGTTAGAAAAATTCTTTGCTTTTGGAGATTTCCAAGATGAGATATTCTTAAAAAAAAGAGAAAATAGCTTAATAATAGGAATTGGTTGTAATTCTCCAAAAAGCACATGTTTTTGTACGTCGATTGAAGGACATCCCTTCCAAAAAGATGATATGGATATCTTTTTAGTAGATTTAGGAGATAAATATTTAGTAGAAGGTATAAGTGATAAAGGTAGGAACATAATTCAACAATTGTCATGGCTTTCAAAAGCTTCTAAAACAGACGTAAAAGAAGCAAAAGAATTAGCAAAGAAGGCAGAAGATTTAATAACCACCAAATTAGATCTAACTAACACGAGTAAGATTTTAGAAAGTAATTTTAGCAACGCAATTTGGAAAGAGGTTAGCGAAAATTGTTTAGGGTGTGGATCGTGTTCATTTTTATGCCCTACATGCACTTGTTTTGATGTTATCGATGAGAATGCTCAATACGAGAATCGTGGTAGAAGAATAAGAATCTGGGATACTTGCCAATTCTGCCTTTATACACTTCATACGAGCGGTCACAATCCCCGCAATAGTAATATTGAGAGATGCCGAAATCGTATATTACATAAATTTAGTTATTACCCCTTGAATTACGATATAATTGGATGTGTGGGGTGTGGACGATGCATCCAAGTATGCCCAGTTAATAACGATCTCAGAACAATAATTAATAAAATAAATAATATAAAAACAAAAGAGGAGGAGAATGCAAGTGCCTAATCTTTATATCCCAACTTTAACCACTGTAAAAAATATTGTTTCTGAAAACAAAGTTAATGACATTAAAACTCTTGAATTAGAATTTAAGAAAGAAGAAGATTATAATAAATTCAATTATATTCCTGGACAATTCGCTGAAATAAGCTTAATAGGAAAGGGTGAAGCACCTATAGGAATTGCTTCATCTCCTACTGAAGAAGGCTCGATTAAATTTACTATAAAAAAGATGGGAACCGTAACATCGGAATTTCACAACTGTAATATTGGAGATGTTGTAGGCGTAAGAGGTCCTTTTGGAAATGGATGGCCTATTGAAGAAATGAAAGATAAGGATATTGTGGTGATTGGTGGGGGGTTTGCGTTTTCAACTTTAAGGTCCCTCGTTATTTACTTGTTAAACGAGAAGCACAGAAAAGATTACAAGAAAATCACAGTGATTTATGGAAATCGCGACTCCGGCGAAGTTTTATACGGCAATGTTTTAGAAGAATGGAAAAAACACGACGATATCGAAGTGGTTTTAACGATTGATCACGAAGAGGAAGAGTGGAAAGAAAAAGTAGGTTTCGTAGCCCCTATTGTAAAAGAAGTAGCCCCTTCTTCGGATAACGCTATAGCTGTAGTATGTGGCCCCCCAATCATGATTAAGACTACGATAGCAGTTCTAGAAGAATTAAAATTTAATGACGAACAGATATTAAATTCGCTAGAAATGAGGATGAAGTGTGGAATTGGAAAATGTGGAAGATGCAATATTGGTAATAAATACGTCTGTATCGATGGTCCCGTTTTTTCTTTGGCAGAGCTTAAAAAATTGCCAGCCGAATATTAAAAAATTAAATAAATTTAAAATAAAAAAAAGGTAGGTTAAAAAATGGTTGAAGAAGTTTTACCAAAATCTTTTGATGATTTAATAAAAGATGTTCACGAATTTGGAATCTGTGGAGAATGTGGTGGATGTGTAAGCTTTTGCTCAGCACACGAGATAAAAGCAATTGAGATGTCTGAATCTGGGCCTCCTAGATATTATAATAAAGATAATTGCTTAAAATGTGGTATTTGTTATTTAATTTGCCCTCAAACTCATGTATTGGATAATGAGTTAAATGATAGATTCAATTACAAAGTATCAATAGGTAATTGGGCTAAAATAACTTCAAGTCAAGCTAATTCGGAAGAAATTCTAAGGAACGCAACCGATGGAGGTGCGGTCACTGCCATTCTCAGTTATTTATTAGATCGCAATTTAATAAATGGGGCAATTGTTTCTAAAAAGGAAGGACCGTTTAACCGAGTACCCTTCTTTGCGACAACTAAAGAAGAATTAATAGAAGCAGCAGGATCTCATTTTGATTTATCTCAAGGCGTTGTTGGTTTAGAAAAC